>JAJFGM010000695.1 GCA_021776145.1 Kiloniellaceae bacterium
GAGCTGGTCGAAGGCAATCTCTTCCTGACCGATGCGCACGCGACCGGGCAGGAAAACAACCTCGTCGGGCTCGGCCTGCCAGCGTTCGGCGGCGAAGGCGGCAAGCCGGGCCTTGATCTTGCGACAGGCGTCGTCGGCCGCCATGCCGTTGATGTCGCTGCCCGACGAGGCCGCCGTGGCCGAGGTGTTGGGCACCTTGGCTGTGTTGGTGGCGGTGATCTTGACGCGGTCGATGTCGACCTGGAAAGCGGAGGCGACGACCTGGGCCACCTTGGTGTAGAGGCCCTGGCCCATTTCCGTGCCGCCGTGATTGAGGCTGATCGAGCCGTCGTTATAGACGTGCACCAGGGCACCGGCCTGATTGAGGTGGCTCATGGTGAAGGAGATGCCGAACTTGACCGGCGTCAGCGCCAGGCCGCGCTTGAGGATGGGGCTGGCGGCGTTCCAGGCGCGGATCTCGGCGCGGCGCGTCTCATAGTCGGCGCTGGTGGCCAACTCGTCGACGATGTCGGCGATGATGCAATCCTCGACGAGCATCTCGTAAGGCGTGATGCGGTGCTCCGGCGCGGCGTCGGGCGCGGCGTAGAAGTTGGCGCGGCGCACCTGCAAGGGGTCCTTGCCGAGGGCATGAGCGACGACGTCGATGACCCGCTCGATGCCGACCATGCCCTGCGGTCCGCCGAAGCCGCGGAACGCGGTGTTGGAGACCGTATTGGTCTTGCAGCGGTAGGAGGTGATGCGGGCGTTTTCCAGGTAATAGGCGTTGTCGGCGTGGAACATGGCGCGATCGCAGATCGCCGGCGAGAGGTCGAAGGACATGCCGCAGCGCACAGCCTGGTCGAATTCCACGCCGCGAATGCGGCCGGCGTCGTCGAAGCCGACGCGGTAGTCGATGCGGAAGTCGTGACGCTTGCCGGTGATCGCCATGTCCTGGTCGCGGTCGTATCGCACCTTGGCTGGCCGGCCCGTGGTCTTGGCGACCAGCGCCGCGACTGCGGCCGGCAGATTGCCCTGGCTTTCCTTGCCGCCAAAGGCGCCGCCCATGCGCCGCACCTCGACGGTCACCGCGTGGTTGGCGGTGCCGAGCACCTTGGCGACGCTGTGCTGGATCTCGCTGGGGTGCTGGGTCGAGCAGTGGACGGTGACGTCCTCGTCCTCGCCGGGCAGGGCCAGTGCCGCCTGGCCCTCGAGATAGAAGTGTTCCTGGCCGCCGATCCACAGGCGCCCGGCACGGCTGTACGGTGCCGCGTCGATGGCCGCCGCGGCGTCGCCGCGGGCCATGGTGTAGGGCGGTTCGAGCAGGCTTTCGGCCGCCATCGCCTGCTCGATGTCGAGGAGCGCCGGCAAGGCCTCGTAGCGGATCCTTGCCAGGCCGGCGGCGGCGCGCGCCGTCGCGATATCGGCGGCGGCGACGGCAAAGAGCGATTGTCCGACGTATTCGACCCGGTCGATGGCGAACATGGGATCGTCGCCCCTGACCGGGCTGACGTCGTTGACGCCGGGAATGTCGGCGGCGGCCAGCACCAGGACGGCGCCGGGTGCCGCCCTGACGGCCGCCAAGTCCATTTCCAATATCTTGGCGTGCGCCTGCGTGCTCATGGCGATGTGGACCGCCAGCGCGTCGCTTGGCAGCGGGATATCGTCGACGTAGAGCGCCTCGCCACTGACGTGCTTGGGTCCACTGTCGTGGCGGCGCCAGCTGCGCACGCCGCCTTCGACGCTGTCGGGGTGCGCCGTGAGGCTCGCCCGGCTCATGACGCGACCGCTGAAATGGTTGCGCCGCGGCCGACCAGCCGGGTCTCGGCGAGCGGCGCGTGGCTTTCGTGGAAGTACTTGCGCAACAGGTTCTTGGCGACGCGCAGGCGGTAGTCGGCGCTGGCGCGCATATCGCTGATCGGCGCGAAATCCGCGTCGAAGCGGGGCAGGGCGGCCTCGATGCTGGCCTCGGACCAGGCCTGGCCGACGAGCGCCGCCTCGACCGCCGCGGCGCGCTTGGGCGTCGCCGCCATGCCGCCGAAGACGATGCGCGCCGCCGCGACTTGCCCGTCATCGACCGCGATGTTGAAACAGCCGAGCACGGCGGTGATGTCCTGGTCGAAACGCTTGGAAAGTTTGTAGCAGCGCAGGCGCTCCGGCGGCGTGCTCAATGGGATCTCCAGTGCCTCGACGAACTCGCCGGCCTTGCGGTCCTGGCGGCCGTAGTCGATGAAGAAGTCCTCCAGCGGCAGGCGGCGCTGGTGCGGGCCCGCGCGCAGCACAACGAAGGCGCCGAGCGCGATCAAGGCCGGCGGCGAATCGCCGATCGGCGAGCCGTTGGCGAGGTTGCCGCCGAGCGTGGCGGCGGAGCGCACCTGGGTGTCGCCGTGGGGGCGCAGCAATTCGGCGAATTCGGGGAAGTGGTGGTCCAGAACCCCGAAGGCATCGGAATAGGTCACGGCGGCGCCCAGGGTTAGCACCCCGTCGGTCTCGATCACGCGGTTCAGTTCGCGGACCCGGCCCAGGTGGATCAGGGTCTCGAGATGGCGGTGCTGCTTGGTCACCCACAGTCCGACATCGGTGGCGCCGGATACCAGCACGGCGTCGGGATACCGTTGATAGATCGTGGCCAGGTTTTCGATCGAGGCCGGCGCGAAGCAGCGCTGACCGGCGGTTTCGAGGGCCAGCGTCTCGTCATGTTGCAGCGTCTGCAGCCCGGCCTTTTCGGCGGCAAGCTCGGCGGCCTCCCAGGCGGGCGTCTGATAGTCATGGTTCGTCTCGGCGGCGGTGATGTTGGGTCCGTTGCGGGTGCAGCGGCAGAGGTTGCCGGCGAGCAGATCGTTGACCCCCTGGCGGTCGAGTCGGGTTTCGTTGCGATAGGCGCTGTAGAGCGACATGACGAAGCCCGGCGTGCAGAAGCCGCACTGGGAGCCGTGCGTCTCCACCAGCGCTTCCTGGCAGGGATGCAGGCTGCGCCCGGGGCCGGCCAGCTTTTCCACCGTCACCACCGACTTGCCTTCGAGCATGGGCAGGAACTGGATGCAGGCGTTGAGCGGGAGGTGCCGGACCCGGCCGTCGCGCAACTCCCCGACGGCGACGGTGCAGGCGCCGCAATCGCCCTCGGCGCAGCCTTCCTTGGTGCCGCACAGACCTTCGCTCTCACGCAAGTAGTCGAGCAGCGTGGTGGTCGGCGAAAGCCCGCGCAGACTGCGCTTTTCGCCGTTCAGCAGGAAGCTCACCGCGTCGCGCATCGCCACGCCTCACGAGCCGCGATAGGTTGAATAGCCGAAGGGCGACAGCAGCAGCGGAACGTGATAGTGCGCATCGGCCGCGGAAATTCCGAAGCGCACCGGCACCTTGCCGAGGAAGCCTGGCTCCGGAAGATCGCCGCCCCCGACCGCACCCTGGACCGCGAAATAGGCGCCGGCGTCGAAAACCAGCTCGTAGATGCCGGCCGCGAATTCGGTGCCTTCCAGGAGCGGTTGGTCGCAACGGCCGTCGGCATTGGTGCGGAAGGCTCCAAGCTTGACGCGGGCTTCGCCGTCAATGCGAAACAGCTCGATGTCCAGGCCCTCGCCGGGTCGGCCGCGGCTGGTATCGAGGACATGGGTGGTCAGTCGTCCCATGCGACTATCGCCTCCGCGCTTGATCTATGCCGCGGCTTCATTTCCTGTTCTGCCAGCAAGGCGGAACAGGCGAAGCCGTAGGGTTCAGTGTAGGCGCTGCGTCGGCTCGAATTATCTGTAATTTTTTGACAATCAGCAAAATTTAATCGCGGGAATATGTGATTTGCCTTCGCGGCGGTTTGCAAATTGCGCGGTAATAGCTCGGCGACAGGGTGCCTGAGCCACGCCGCATGCCGCCAGCATCGGAAGCTTGATTGACGCCTTGAAGCCGTCCGCTAAGATGGGCGCCGAAGCCGAAAGGGCGTGCCGGGTTAATAGACCGGCTCCTGATTGGACGTCCGGTGGGGACCGGAAAGGCGGACCCAAGAATCCGTCGTTGCAAGGCCGGAAACAAGCGGGGGGACAATGGTGAATGCTGAAACTCGAGAATCTCTGTAGGACGTTCGGTGGGCTGACCGCCGTCGATCACTGCAGCTTCGAGATCGAAGCCGGCCGGATCACCGGCCTGATCGGCCCGAACGGCGCCGGCAAGACGACCATCTTCAACATGGTCGCCGGCGCCCTGAAGCCGACGTCCGGGCGCATCATCTTCGAAGGCGAAGACATCGCCGGCCTGCCGACACACGAGATGTTTCACCGCGGTATCGTGCGCACATTCCAGATCCCGCACGAATTCGGCAAGCTGTCGGTGTTGGAAAACCTCATGGTGGTGCCACCCAAACAGGACGGCGAAAACCTTATTCGCAGCTGGTTCGCGCCCTCGGCGGTGGCCCGTCGCGAAAAAGAGGTGCGTGAACTTGCCGAGGATGCCTTGCGATTTTTATCTCTCGAACACCTGCGCGACGAGCTGGCACAGAACCTCTCGGGTGGCCAGAAGAAGTTGCTGGAACTGGGCCGAACGATGATGACCGACGCCCGCCTGGTGCTGCTCGACGAACCCGGCGCCGGCGTCAATCCGACGCTGATGAACAAACTGGCCGAGATGATCCGCCGCCTCAACAGCGAACGGAACTACACCTTTTGCATTATCGAACACGATATGGACCTGATCGCCAGCCTCTGCGACCCGGTTATCGTGCTGGCCGAGGGGGACGTGCTGACGCAGGGTCCGATGTCCGAGGTGCGGCGCGACGAGCGGGTGCTGGACGCCTATCTCGGCGGCGGCGAGGAACAGGTGGCCTGATGTCGGTTCTCGAAATCCAGTCGGTTTCCGGCGGCTACGGCGAAACCGAGATTCTGCACGACGTCTCGCTGCGTGTCGAACCCCAGGAGATCGTCGTCATTATCGGCCCCAACGGCGCCGGCAAGTCGACGGCCATGCGCGCCGTGTTCGGTCTTCTCCATCTCTCGGCCGGGCGCGTGCTGCTCAACGGCGAGGACATCACCGGCGAGCCGCCGCAAAGGGTCGTGCGCCGCGGCGTCTGTTACGTGCCGCAGACCGGCAATGTCTTTCCCAGCCTCAGCGTCGAAGAAAACCTGGAAATGGGCGCCTATGTCCGCGCCGACGACTTCCGGCCGCGCCTGGCCGAGATCTACGATCTTTTTCCGCCACTCGCCGAAAAACGCCGCCAGGCCGCCGGCACCCTGTCGGGCGGCCAGCGTCAGATGGTCGCCATGGGCAAGGCCTTGATGCTGGAGCCGCAGATCCTGCTGCTCGACGAGCCAACCGCCGGGCTGTCGCCGAAATACAGGGGCGAGATCTTCAAGGTTGTGCGCGACATCAACGCTGCCGGCACGCCGATCCTCATGGTCGAGCAGAACGCCAAGCAGGCCTTGAACATCGCCAGCCGCGGTTACGTGCTGGTCGACGGCCAGAACCGCATCGACGATAGCGGCCAGGGCCTGCTGAACAACCACGAGGTCGCGGAAATGTTCCTCGGCGGACGCGGCAGCAACGGCAACGGCAACGGCAATGTTAGTGGCGATGGCAACGGCAATGGAGGAAAAGGAGCATGATGGATTTCATCAACTTCCATCTCCTCCCGGGCCTTGTGCTGGGCAGCATCTATGCGCTCGGTGCCATTGGTATTTCCCTGACCTTTGGCATACTGCGTTTCGCCAACTTCGCACACGGCGAAATCATGACGCTGGGCGCCTATTTCACCCTGTCCCTGATCGGGCTTACCGGCTGGCACCCCTTGGCCTGTCTGCCCCTTGCCATGATCCTGACCGCCATGGTGGTGCTCGGCATCGACCGCGTCTTTTACAAGCCCTTCCGTAACAGCCCGGTGATCATCGTCGTCATCGCGTCCTTTGGCATGATGCTGATGGTGCGTTCGGTGACGCAGTTCAGCTGGGGCGTGCAGTTGCAGTCGTTGATGCCGGGCATCCAGCGGCCCTACATCTTCTTTGACGCCCTGCGCATCTCGCCCAAGCACATGCTGATCATCCTCTGCGCCCTGGTCTTGATGGCGGTGATCCACTGGCTGCTCAGCCGCACCAAGATCGGCAAGGCCATGCGCGCCATGTCGGACTCGCCGGAGCTGGCGCGTCTCACCGGCATCGACACCGAAGTGGTGATCCGTGCCACCTGGGTCATCGGCGCCGCCCTGGCGACGGCGGCGGGCGTCTTCCTGGCGCTTGACAGTCATGTCGACACCATGATGGGCTTCCAGATCCTGCTGCCGGTCTTCGCCGCCGCCATTCTTGGCGGCATCGGCCAGCCCTATGGCGCCATGGCCGGCGGCCTGATTATCGGTGTCGTCGAGGAACTCTCGACCTATCCCTGGATTGGTGACGAGCCCTTGCTATCGCCGGGTTACAAGGCCGGAGTTTCCTTTGCCATCATGGTCGGGATGCTGATCTGGCGGCCGAGCGGACTGTTCAGAGGAAAGGTTTTTTAGGCATGGACCAATCCTACGGCATCTTCCTCTACATCGTCTCGCTGCTCACCTTTGGCGGGATCTACGCCATACTGACGCTTGGCCTCAACATTCAGTGGGGCTTCACCGGCCTCTTCAATGCCGGTGTTGCCGGGTTCCTCGCCATCGGCGCCTATGTCAGCGCCATCCTCACCACCGCCACCTCGGAACGTCATCTCGGCGGTTTCGACTTGCCGATTCCGGTCGGCGTCATCGCGGCGATGGTGGTCAGTGGCATCATCGCCTATCTGGTGGCACGCGTCTGCATCCGCCTGCGGGCCGACTATCTGGCCATCGCCACCCTCGGCATCGCCGAGATTTTCCGCCTGACCCTGAAAAACGAGGTCTGGGCGACCAACGGCGCGCGCGGCGTGTCCTACGTTCCCAAGCCCTTCGAGACCCTGCCCGAGCCGTGGAACCAATTGGGCATGATGGCGACCGTGCTGATCATCGTCGCGGTGCTTTATTTCTTCCTCGAGCGGGCGCGGACCTCGCCCTGGGGTCGGGTCATGTCGGCGACGCGCGACAACGAGGCCGCTGCCCTGGCGGCCGGCAAGAACGTCGATCGCCTGCGCGTTGAGGCCTTTGCCGTCGGCGGTGCCATTATGGGCCTGGGTGGCGCCATGGTGGCCCACTACCTGAAGTTCATCGATCCCAACGCGGCCGACCCCTTGACCGCGACTTTCCTGGTCTGGGTCATGCTGATCGTCGGCGGCAGCGCCAACAACAAGGGTGCCATTCTCGGGGCGATGCTGATGTGGGCCATCTGGTCGGCGACGGAAATCGTCACCAGCCGCCTGCCCGACGATCTGGCCATTCGCTCGGCCTACATCCGGATTTTTCTGATTGGCCTGGTGCTTCAGTTCGTACTGCAGAAGTTCTCCAGCGGCATTCTTCCGGAACGGCGCCTGAAATCCACGGCCGATAGGAAAACTTAGTTTCGGCACGGGCGTCTGGAGCGGCGGCCAGGCGTTAACCCTGTTGGCGGATTGCGTGCGATAGCAATTGACTTATGAGCCATCAAAGTCATCATTGCGGCATGAGTTAGCGGCGATTTGGCCGTTGCCTCATCAAAAATAATCGACAAGGGAGAAAATCATGAAAAGAGCACTTACGTGCATGGCTGTCAGCGCCAGTGTCCTGATGGCCACGGCGGCCAGTGTTGCCGCGGCCGACATCAAGGTCGGCTCCGTTGCCGGTGTCACCGGCCCGATCGCCGAACTCGTCGGCCCGATCGTCGCCGGGCGCCAGTTGGCCGCCGATCACATCAACGCCCAGGGGGGCCTGTTGAAGGGCGACACCCTGAAGCTCGTTTTGGCGGACTCGCAGTGCGACCCGAAAGCCGGTGTCGACGCCGGCAACAAGGTCGTCAACGTCGAGCAGGTCGTCGCCATCGTCGGTGCCAGCTGCTCCGGCGCGACCAATGGCATGGTGCAGTCCGTCACCATCCCCGCCGGCGTGTTGAGTATCTCGGATTCGGCGACAGCGCCTTCGATCAGCGATCTCGATGACAACGATCTGGTCTTCCGCGTCGCGGCATCCGACGCCTATCAGGGCTTGGCCATTGCCAAGCTGGCAATCGCGGCCGGTTTCAAGAAGATGGCGATGACCTATGCCAACGACGATTACAACGCGGGCATCGCGCAGGTCTTCGAGAAGTCCTACAAGGAACTCGGCGGCACCATCACCGCCAATCAGATGCACGAACCGAAAAAGGCTTCCTACCGCTCCGAGCTCTCGACCCTGTCGGGTAAGGGCGCCGAGGGCCTGGCGGTCTTCGCCTATTATGGCGGCAGCGGCATCACCATCATCCGCAACTCCATCGAGAACGGTCTTTTCAACAAGTTCATGGGCGCGGACGGCATGTTCGACCAATCGGTAATCGACCAGATCGGCGCCGACAACTTGCGCGACAACATCCAGGTCACGCAGGCGGCGTCCGACTACAGCGATGCCTCCTATCAGGCCTTTGCCGGAGCCTTCGAGGCGACCGGCAACAATCCGCAGGCGCCCTATGCTGCACACGGCTACGACGCCACCTTCCTGATCGCCCTGGCGATCGAGAAGGCCGGGGTTGCCGATCGCAGCAAGCTCGGCGCCGCCCTGCGCCAGGTCGCCTCGCCGCCCGGCGAGGTCATTCGCCCGGGCGAGTGGGCCAAGGCCAAGGCGCTGATCGCCGACGGCAAGGACATCAACTACGAAGGCGCCGTCGGCAACAACGACTTCGACGCCAAGGGCGATGTCACCGGTGTCTTTTCCGTCAACACCGTGGGCGGCGACGACAAATGGACCGGCGATCTGATGAAGTAAAACAGCAGTCAGGTCCGCATTCGAATTGGGTGCGAGGATTGCGGGGCGGACCGGGTTTCCCGGTCCGCCCTGTTATTTTTGCAGCGTGACGA
>JAJFGM010000696.1 GCA_021776145.1 Kiloniellaceae bacterium
CGGAATACGGCGGATCGCGGGGTGCTTGCTTGAAACCCTGGAGTCCCTGGCCCGGCATCGGGCCTGCAATTGTCTTACCATAGGTATGATCAATCCGATGATGCGCCGGCGGTTGCGCGACGGGCGCCATGCCGCGGCCGACTTGTTCAAGGCCTCGGGATACGGGCTTGAGCATCTGCGCCTGCGCAAATGTTTCACTCACGACCGGGGCGCCGCAAGCCAATTCGGGCCCGCACCGTCGCCATGAACTCGGACAGCGGCGTCGCACCGCCGGCCTCCGCGGGCACCGGCTTCCTGTTCGGAAAGTCCGACTTCTACTTCGTCCGTCACGGCGAAACCCATGAGACCAAGAATGGGATCGTGCAGGGCCATATGGAAAGCCTGTTGACCGAAACCGGCCGTGCTTCGGCCGAGACGCTGGCGGAAATGTTGCGTGCCTTCGGGCTTGGCGCGATTTATTCCAGCCCCCTCCAACGGGCATGGGTGACAGCCTCGATCATTTCGCAAGGGACACAGGCGCCGCTACATGCCTTGCCGGGACTGAAAGAGCGTTATTGGGGCACATACCAAGGCCGGCCGAAGACGGAACGCCCTGGCATTCGAGATCCGCAAAGCGCCGAATCCCTCGATGATTTTTCTGCCCGAGTCATGGCCGCCATGCGTTCGATCACAGGGCCCCGCCCGGTGCTGGTGGTGGCACACTCTGGCGTGTTCCGCGTATTGCTGCAGCATATCAACCTGCCGACGAGCCAAACCACGTCAATCGACAATGTCCATCTGGTGCATTTCGAGCCGCCGAGCGAAACCCGCCCGCAGTGGCGCATCTCGGATCCGCTCAAATGAACGCCGCAACACCTGCCGCCACGCGACTTTCGCCGCGCGCTTCGAGTTCCCTGACAACAAGTGATCCGCGCAGCTAATTGGGAGAAGAGCGATGAACGAGCGCCTGGTTTCACGCTATTCGGGTCCGGACGGCAATCTGGCCGCGATCGACGATCCTATTGCTTTCATCCGCCAGGACCACGACCGCCTGCACGAAGTCTGCGATCACTTGGAGGACCTGCCCAACGCGCTCGATTCGGGGCTGGACCTGAACCAGACGAGATCGATCCTCGACTTCTTGACCCGCGATCTGCCGCGCCATGTGGCGGATGAAGAGATCGATCTTTTTGCAACCCTGTCTCTGCGTTGCAAGGATGCCGAAGGCGTCGAACTGGTGTTGGCGGAACTGAGCGCGGAACACGATTTGGACCTCGACCTCGTCGAGCCGGTCCGGTTGGGACTGCGGTCGCTGTTGGACAACGGCACCCTCGACAACCGCGAGCGTTTCCTCATGGATCTCAGAGCCTTTGCCGAAACTCAGCGCCGCCACCTGTTGTGGGAGAATCGGGTCATCCTGCCGCTGGCGGAGAAGTACCTGACCGCCGCGGACAAGATTGTCCTTTCAACACGGCTGTTGGCGCGCCGACGCGAAGTCCCCGTGGTATAGGGCAAAGTCAATCGAATGAACGGCTGTCCGAAAAGAGGCTTGGTTGCTCGGTCCACGCCTGGGCTTTGAAGACTTCGAAGGGCGACTTGGAAAAGCCGCGCGATAGATAATCCAATACCGTCTTCGTACAATCTTGGACCGTCTGGTCTATATTGTCGTTACGAATAATCGGTAGGCCCCAGCGATCCGCTTCGGACAGTAGGAAGGACTGCAGATCCCAGATGGCATCAAAGTTCTCGAGGTAGCGGCCGGCGCGACGATGCTGGGATTGGTCGCCACGCCGCGAGATTCGCTCACGCAGTTGCGTGCGACCGAGAACCGCCAGCATCAGGGGAACGACCACCGCGTCGCTGTCCTTGGGGATGTTGGCGAGCAATGGCGGTCCGACGTGAACACCCTCTAGGACAAGCGAAGTCGATTCGGTCAGGGAGCGCCGGATCACGGCTTCGCAGGCCACCGAGACAAGCTCGGCCTGAGCCTGAAAACCGGCCGTCAAAACCGAGTCGGCGACGTAGCCGGGTTCATTCTTGCCGGGCAGCACCCACCAGGCATTGAACGACGAGGCATGCAGCACGGGCAGCAGGCGCTCGGGCAGCATCATGCGCATGACCTCGCGCAAAAGGTCGGTCGACTGCGTACGGCCGATTTCCAAGCGGTGGGCGAGATCCGTCGCGACGGTGCTTTTGCCCGACCCCGCGGTGCCGCCAATCAGCAGCAACAAGGGACGTCGACCGCGCAGATGATCGACCAGTACCAGATAACGCGTTGCCGCCCGCTTGCCCTTGACCTGGCTTAGGTAGCGGTAGGTCAGCATGCCCAGATAACCGGCCGCGACCTCGGGCATGCTCCGCTTCAACAGGTGCTGGGAGATCCGCATGGTGACGTCCATCGACTCTTCGTAGGACAGACCGCTCGTTTCGACATGCCTGCGGTGCTGTTCGCGGGAAAAAGCGACGACGCTACCATCGTATTCCCGCACGAGGACCGTGTTCGCCTCCGGATTGGGCGCCTGGTAGCGGCGCAATACGACATCGGCGTGGTCGTCCGAGAGGTGTTGCGAAACCACCTCGCGCAACTGCTCTGTGGTGACCTCTTCGATATCGCTCAATTCGTCGCGTATGGCCGATGCCAAAGCATAGGCATCATCGAAGGCAAGACCCGCGTCCTGTAGGGATCGCGTCAGGATACCGCGCAGAAAGGGCGCCTCGCCCTGCTGCCCATCTCGCGTCATGACCTTGAGTTTGGTCATGCCAGGACCTGACGCAAAAGGCCCAAGCCAAGCGCGGAGAATACGGGTGGTGCCCTTCGATGGATGAACGCGGGTCGCATCGAGGCGCGCCTCAATCGTCCTCGGTCGACCATGCCGCCGACCTGGCAACCTGGTCCTGCAAAGCCGTTCTCATCCACTTCAGATCTTCGACAACGGCCTTGGCCACGTCGACGATGCTCACGATCCCCACGACAGCCCCGTCGCGCATGACCGGAAGATGCCGAATATGCTCCAACAACATCTCTTCCATCAAGCTTTCGCTGTCGCTGTCGGGGTCGCATGTCACAACCGACGGCGTCATCAAATCGGCGACGCTTTGTTCGAACACGCCCGGGTCCTTGGCGCGCAACGCGTGAACAATGTCACGCTCGGAGAGGATGCCGAGAAGTTCGCCGCTCGTCGATAGGATCGGGACGGCACCGATGCGTTCGCGCGCCAAAGTGGCGGCGGCATCGGAAACGAGGGTCTCGGGCGCAACGGTGATCAACCTTCGTCCCTTGGCCTCGAGAATGGCTTCAACCAGCATGATCTTTGGCCTTCGCAAGAGTTCCACGCTTCACCCATACAGCGGCTGTTGCCGTCAAGCGAACCAGTCAGAGCGGGCGAATAGGGTCGCCAACAATCCTCTGGCATCACGCCCGGCGCGTCCTTGCGCTAGGTCAATTTTCCACCCACGGAACGCAGGTGTGATGATCCAGGAATCGGACTCGTGGCCCGAGCCCGGGGTTGGGACCAGAATCACACTGGTTTCAAAAGTTTAGTGCCCTTTCGGCCCTGCAATTCAAAGGTTTGATTTCCAGACACCGGTCTCTAGACTGTCGATTGCCAAATATGGCTGGAATCTGCCGTGCGAGCGATCGCGGACGCACCAAATAGGTCAGCAACGGCGGTCAGCTTGTTACGGAAGGTGATGTGGGCCACGCTTTCGGCCAGGAGGGGCATGGGATTGGACAAGTCCGTGAACGAAGGCCGACTATATCGCTTGGGCGTTAATCTGCCCGAGGCTGCGGCACGCGCTGAATCCTTGGTGACGCCCTGCGGCCCCTGCCGAGTGCGGCCACTTGCGATCTGTTCCGCCCTCACCGGCGAGGAAATACAGCATCTCGCGGCCGCCGTGAAATCGACCCATCTTGTCGCCGGGCAATCGCTGTTCAATGAGGGCGATCCCGCGACACGGGTGTTCGTGGTAACCGCTGGCACCCTGCGGCTTTGCAAGCTGCTGGCGGACGGACGGCGGCAAGTAACTGGTTTTCTCACGGTCTCGGATTTTCTCGGCCTCGCCAACGGCGAGACCTACGCCTACAGTGCCGAAGCGGTCAGCAACGCCAGTCTGTGCCAGTTTTACAAGAATGAGCTCCGCGCCCTCCTCGATCGCTTCCCACAGATGGAGAGAGAGTTATTCAGCGAGGCGAACAACGAACTGGCGGTGGCGCAGGAACAAATGCTCGTTTTGGGGTGCAAGTTCGCCATCGAGCGGCTCTCGTCATTTCTGCTCATGCTCTGGGAGAAAGCGATCAGGCAGGGATTGCCGACGGACCCCTTGGTCTTGGCCATGGGCCGACCCGACATCGGCGACTATCTCGGACTTAGCACGGAGACCGTGAGCCGCACCTTTTCGGAACTTCGGCAAGAGGGCGTGATCTCGCTGGACTCGCCGGCCCGGGTACGAATGCTCGATATCGATCGGCTAAGGGACATAGCGGCCGGCCTACGTTAGCGTTACCGCCATCTTTTTTGTGTCTGGACTTTTTCAGACAGGAAATCCTTCCCACAACGCATCAAGCTGCTGTTGCTCCGCAAGACTGGAGTCGACGACCGCCCGCAGCAGATCATGCACCGAGATCATGCCGACCACCTTGTCGCCGCGCTTGACCAAGAGGTGCCGCGTCCGGCGTTCCTTCATGGCGAAAATGGTCTGTACCAAGGTTTCGCTCTCGGAGATCGCTGCGGGGTCCGGTGTCATGACGTCTTGCAAGAGGGTTGACCCGGGCGAGAGGTTGGCCGCCACAACGCGCTCCAACATATCTCGTTCGGTAAAGATCCCGCACATGACGTCGCCTTCGCAGACCAGCATGGCGCCAACATGATGCTCGGCCATCTGCCTGGCCGCCACAGCGACACTGGTGTCGGGTGATAGGCGCAGCAGACTTTGCCTCCCGATCACATCGGCGATTTTGTTTTCCAGCATGAACTGTCCTTGAGCCTTCTTGCAGTATTTCGCAGGCCGCAACCTTAGCTAAATGCCCGGTGAATTCCTTGATACACGTCAATGCCCCGCGCGCGGCAGTCCGCTATTGATCTTGGCAACGAACAAGGGAGGCACGGAACGCGTTGGATCGGCCAATATCAATCGCCCCAACTCGATCGCATGGCTCAGACCGCGCTCCGTCCTTTAATTGCACCTAGCCATGCATACAGCGCCCCAATGCGACGAGTGGCTCGACGAACAGGGTTGGCGATGAGTCTCGACCGAAAACTTGTGGACAATTTACGCGAGCGGCGCGCGAAGATCCGTGCCGGCGGCGGCGCGGACAAACAGGCCGCACGCCGAACCAAGGGCCTGATGAATGCGCGCGAGCGTATCGAGGCGTTTTGCCAAGCCCACAGCTTTCAGGAATCCGGGGCGCACGCGCACCACGGCGGACAGAACTTCGGCCTAGCCGGCAAGATACTGCCTGCCGATGGCGTGGTGGTCGGCACCGGCTATGTCGATGGCCGCCTGGTCGCGATGGTCAGCCAAGATTTCACGGTCGCGGCGGGAACGCTCGGCAAGGTGCATGCGATGAAGATCGTTGAAGTCATGCGGCTCGCCAAGAAATTCGGCATCCCACTGGTCGCCTTCAAGGACTCCGGCGGCGCCCGCATTCAAGAAGGTGTCGATGCGCTCTCGGGCTACGGCCGGGTGTTCTACAACAACGTGCTGCTGTCTGGCGTCGTGCCGCAGATCGCCGTCATCGCCGGACCCTGTGCCGGTGGCGCGGCCTATTCGCCGGCCTTGATGGATTTCATCATCATGACCGAAAACCAAGCCCACATGTTCATCACCGGTCCAGAGGTGATCAAGGCGGTGACCGGGCGCGAGACTTCCAAGGACGAGATCGGCAGCGCCGCCATGCACGCTAGCGTGAGCGGCAATGTGCATCTGGTCGCCCGTGACGACCGTCACGCCATTCAGCTCGCGCGCGAACTGCTCGACTACCTGCCCTCGAACAACACCGAGGATCCGCCGCACCGCCCCACGGCGGACCTGGCCCTCACCCTCGACGAGAACATCAATGCCCTGATCCCCAGCGACCCGGGCGAGCCCATGGATAGTCGCGCCATTGTCGACCGTCTTGTCGATGACGGGCGCTTTCTCGAA
>JAJFGM010000697.1 GCA_021776145.1 Kiloniellaceae bacterium
GGGCCCGATGTGATCCAGATCCACCGCCTGCTGAAAAACAACATTCGTGATGTGACCGGCATCGACGCTTATTGCTTCATCACCGAGCGTAGCGCCGAAGCGATGGGACTGCAAAAGCCGCCGGTCGCAATGATCGCGCACCGAGAAGAGCTCGACCAGATCGGCCCGGTCAATGGCTACGTTTATTCTCTGCAAGGCGCCTGGGAGGCCTTCAAGGAACAACGGGTGATCCGGGTCGATTCCCGTAACCCCTACCTCACCGCGACGGAAATCATCCCGCTGCCGCCGGCTGTGACCTGGGACTATATGAACGAAGATGAAAATTGGACGCTATGGAGCCAGGCCGACGCCTCGGATTTCTGGCGGCCGGAGTCCGGTAGAAACGGCGTTGGAGTCGAAAAACACTGCGTCCACGGCAAGGATACCATCGTCCATCACATCGTCGATTGGCGCCCCTTCGAATACTACACCACCGACTTGAAGGTGAACGGGCAGGTCTATTTCCGCCATAGCGTCGTTCTCGAGCCCGACGACGGTGGCACCAGGGTGAGCTATTTCATCGAACGACCCTATGGCCGCAAACTACTGCCGAAACTGATGTTGAAAGTCATGGGTCGGATCATAGAAGGCAAAATCGTAGAGGGCTGCCAGAGCTGCCTGACCACGCTCAAGGGCATGGTTGAAAGCGACCTGGCGGCAGGCAAGATTTCGTCTAGAGCGAACTGCGAGTAGTTGGATCGCCTAAAGCGATTCCTACTAAACGCATACTGATCTAGGACGTAATTGGCATGGCGCATTCGGGTCGCTGACACCATCCGCGATTTCCACGCCAGCTCCCGATACGACGCGGGGTATGGGAATGCCCTAGGTCGCGGCAAGGCGCGGCGGTCGTGTGCGCCCTGAACGATCTTAATGATTCCAGTAGGATCAATGATCTATTCGACTGGGTGGCGGTTATCGGGGAGTCCTGTGAACTATTTCTTAACCGGAATAATTTAGACCAATACTCGCCTCTCGATTGTATTGACAGCCCCCTGTGTTGATTGATGACTCCCCAAGAAATTTTACAACTCCTGAAGTCTCATGATGAATGGTTGAATCACAAATCCGGCGCGCGGCGCCTCGATTTGGCGATGGCCGATCTGCAAGGATTTGACTTCAACACCTGTAATCTGCGCTTGGGCAAGCTCGTCGGCGCCGATATGTCGGGCTGCGACCTGTCCAATGCCGATCTCAGTAGCGTCGACGGCTTCGGCGCCTCTTTTGAAGCCGCCGACCTCACCAATAGCAACTGTTTTCGGGCGGTTTTCCGTGGCGCCAACTTTCGCCGCGCCATACTTCAAGGAACCAACCTGCGCGAGGCCGATCTCCGCCGTGGGCTCCTGTTGAACCGCGAGGGCGAAGACGTTCGGCGCATACTCTCGACGCTGTCTGGAGCAGACCTGGAAAGGGCCGACCTGAGGGAGGCCCGGGCCTCTTTCGGTGATTTCAGGGGCGCGACCCTGAAAGACGCCGATTGTCGTGGTGCGCTGATGGATGGCTGCGATTTCAGCAAAGCGGAGATGGCAGGCGTAAATTTTGAGAAAGCGAACCTTAAGAACACCGACTTCAGGGGCGCGGATTTGACGTCAGCGAAGATGACGGGCGCTAATCTATCCGGTGCGAAAATGCAGGGCGCGAAACTGGAAGGTGTCAATCTGACACGGGTTTGGTTGGCCCATGCCGAAATCGATTCACAATATACCGTCGACATTTTGCCGACGATGTTATCCGAAGATCTCGCGGAGCAAATTGATCTCGCCCTGGACCAACACAAAATTTGGCTCGATACAAATGGCAAAGCGGGCGAACGCTTCGATTTGCAGAATGCCGAACTGTCGGGCGTCGACCTCAGCGGAAGGCCTCTCGATGGGGCAAACCTTCGCGGCGTCGATCTTCGCGGGGCAAATCTGTCCGGCACGCGTTTGGTTCTGGCCGACCTCTCCGGCGCGGACATGCAGGGCTGTGACATGAGGAATTCCGTCCTCGACGGCGCCAATTTGAGAGGCGCCAACCTGGGCGAAGCGGATCTGACGGATTGCAGGCTGGCGACGGTCCAGATTACCGGCGATGAGGGTGATTCAACAGGCCGCGCCTGGGCTGCTAATCTGACCTCGGCGGACCTCACGGGCAGTATTTTGCGACGGGCGAACCTGCAGGGTGCAAACCTCAACGATGCAAACTTCTCCCGCGCGGACCTGAGGGATGCGGATCTGACGGAAACGCGAACCAATGCGACGATTTTGGAAGGCGCACATTTGGAGGGGACCATTCTCTCCAACGGCGGAACGGCTCTTCCGGAACTTCCCAAAGACGAAACGCTTTCTCCGGAAGAGGCACCGCCAAAACAGGCGCCAACAAAAATCGGCAAGAGAAAAATCGCCGGATAATGCAGTCAATTTAACTCTGCTGCCGTCGCCCGCCTTTTCCTGATTCGTTGTGACGACCCTGTAAGTGGCAGCTTGCCGATGCCTGCTGAGCCTATTGTGCCGATTGACACCGAACCTCAATAAACCTCGACCCACGGTTCGATAGCGGAGCCGGCCGCACCGCGCACCATGCCGGTGGTATTGAAGGGCGTGGCGACGTTGCCGTCGCGGTCGACCGCGATTATGCCACCTGTCAGGCCGGTTTTCGGCAGATCGTACATGATGAGCTGCCGGGCCGCTTTTTCCAGCGACTCACCCTTGTAACGCATGCGTGCCGTCACATCGTGGGCGACGGCATAGCGGATGAAGTACTCGCCGTGCCCGGTTGCCGAGATGGCGGCGGTGCCATTGTCGGCATAGGTGCCGGCGCCGATGATCGGCGAATCGCCGACCCGGCCCGGGGTCTTCGATCCGTAGCCGCCCGTCGAGGTGCCGGCCGCGAGCTCGCCGCAGCGGTCGAGGGCCACCGCGCCGACGGTTCCGTGGTTGTCGCCCTCCGCAGCTTCCCCGCGCCGGTTCATGATCATCTGGTCTTTGAATCCAGTTGTCTTGTTGCGCAAGACGACTTTCAGCTTATCCTTGTCCGCTGGACCCGCATAAAGGTGCAGCTCATGGCCGTTGCGAAACACGACATGTAATCTTCCCCCTTCGAGGGTGGCGGGAACCCGGATCCATTTTGGGAATATGAAGCCCCACTCCGGGCGGATACCCTCCGCATAGATGATGTCGGCACCTTCGGATGTGACGCGCTCGACGACGAGGATCGTGTTGAGGGCACCGCTCCAACGGCCGAACCAGGTACCGGAAAAGGCAGCCAACTCAGGCGGGACCTCTTCACTTGGCGTTTCGATTTCGATGTCCTCGGGCAGGCGCACATCGCCCAGGACGTGACCGGAGTAGCGAAAGTAGTTCTCGTCGACGGTCTCGCCGCCATTCGCGGCAACGAAGGCATCGGCCTCGGGGCCGACGAGCAGGACGTGTTTGGTCTGCTCCATGACCAACCGCGCCGCCGAGATGGGGTTTTTCGTGCCGCGGACCGCGGCAACCGCGCCAGCGCGGCGCAGGCGCCCCTCCATGATCGAAGCGTCCAGTTCGATGGTGCCGGCCTTGTTGGCGATCGCGCCGTAACCGGCGTTGAAGAGGCCCGAATCCTCCATCAGGCGAATGCTGCCGTGCACGATATCCACGGCACCGGCGCCCTCGGCAAGGAACTTGCGGTTCCGCAGCAAGAGCTGGCGAATAAAGGCCGTCTTCAAGCTGTGGTCGCCGCGCCTGCCGGTGACCGCGCCGCCGTGAAGGACCAGGGTAAAGGGGCCGGAGCCTTTGCAACGGTCGGTTTTCGGGTCGTCGGCCGCCTGTAACAAGCTTGCCGCCCGCGCCGGCAGGGGCTCGGAGTCTTTCTGTGGGTTGTCCCGTTTGCCGGACCAAATGCCACTCGGGCGCGCTTCCTCACAGTAGGTCCAGTGACCACTGAAGCGTTTGAACTCCGCGTCGAATTCCCACTCAACCTGACCCCAATAGAGGCTGCCATCGATCTCGCGGCCGCAAGCTTTTTGCCCAATCGGCACGATGTAAATGCCTTCGAACCTCTGCCCCTCCAGCTGGCCGCGAACAAGGCTCGAGCCTCCGCTGTTGCTCTTGCTCTTGCCTTCGTAGGTCTCTCCATCGAGATGGACCAGGTCCATGCGGGCGTTGTTCATCCGCCACTCTCCCGAAATGTCGTCATAGGCGCGGGTCGGGGCGGTTCCGAAGAGCGCAAAAGCAAACGATACAACGAGAATTTGAAGATTGCGGCGGCGAGAACCGATGTCTTTGAGTTCCACGAACGACCGCAAGGATCCAAGGTTGGGACGTGCAAGACTCATTGTTGGGCACCACTCATTTGTATAGCGACAGCGAGTATAGCACTTTCTGTCGTATCCGAATGTGAGGCCCTGGCGTCGCGTGTAGCGGGGTCGCGCGGCCCATCGTAAACGCGCCGGGGCATCTACGATGCTTGTCGGAAGTCGCCGTCGGCAGCCAGCTATGGTACAACTGTCGGCAATTGGCGACGGTCAAATGGAAAGCCTTGACTGGATCTATTTCAAGCAGGCCGAGAGGAGCCCATGCAGCTCTGGGCATTTTTGAGTTCGGAGAAGGTGGCTTGGGATATTGGGGTCGCCGTCGTCGGAGCCTAGACCCTGCTTGCTTACAGGATGATCGATTGGCTTGGCATCGGTCTTTTTGGCATCGGCTTCTTGGCACCGATGGGCTGATGGTTACGAACCGCGCCGAACTCTTCAGCAGCGCTGTGCCCATCTATGCAAGGCATCTCGACGCAAAACCCTTCCCGTTTTCGACCGAACTAAAGTTGGCGATCGAGGCGGAGCGGCAAGAGAAGACGAAAGTCCTCTACTTGGTGAACACTCCCTTCATCGGCTTGTTGGTTCTCGGGCTTGCCATGTTTTTACGTTTCCAGTTCCCACATTAATCGAGCCACTAGCATGTCATCGGCTTTTGAAGTCCGTCCCTACGCCGACAGCGACGCGGCTCAGGTCCGCGCGCTTTTCATCGCCGTTAACCGATCGCTGGCGCCGCCGCATATGGAAGCGGCTTTCGAGGCCTACATCGCGCGGTCGCTGGAAGAAGAGATCGACTGCATTCCCGAGTACTACGGCGCGCGCGATGGCAGTTTCTGGGTGGCCGAAGCGGACGGCCGATTGGTCGGCGTATTCGGCCTGGAGGCCGTGGCGGCGGATACCATGGAGTTGCGTCGCATGTATGTCGCTCCGCAGGCGCGCCGACAAGGGATCGCCCGCCGCCTGCTCACCTACGCCGAGGATCACTGCCGCGCCGGCGGTGTGAAGGTGCTACACCTCAGCACCTCCGAGTTGCAGCCCGCAGCCTTGGCCTTCTACCGCGCCGCGGGCTACCGCCTGTCGCGCGAAGAAGTTGCCGAAGTCGAAAGCAACAAGACCATCGGCGGCGGCATTCGCCGGTACTATTTCGACAAGCACCTCGATAATTGAGCGGCTTTGTTCCGCGCTATCCGACCGCCACGTCCTGCTTGTGACTTGCCAGCCGGTTCGAGACCTTGGCAGTGACCTCGTCCATGCAGTCCATCAGTGGCCGGTCGACGCCATAGGCGGTCAAGGCGAACTTGAGCGGTTCCTGTACCGCCCAAAGTTCTTCGTGACGATCGGGACTGAAGAGCTGTGCCGGGTCGCCGGCGGCGATCCAGCCGATGGGCACAGTGGCACCGGCCTCGAGACGTGAATTGACGTGCACGACGGCGTTGATGCGCACGACCGAGCCGCGCCCGATACGGCTGCCATGGAAAACCGAGGTTCCGGTTGCCAGAAACACGCCGTCTTCGACGGTGGCACCGACGACATGTGCCGTTGGCCCGATCAGCACTCTCTGGCCAATGCGACAGTCGTGACTCTCCGTCGAGCGCACCACGGCATTTTGCATGACAATGACGTTCTCGCCGATCCGGATCTCGCCGCCTTCGGCAATGAGCCGGGCGCCGTGCATAATACGCGCCCCTCGCGCGACGGTGACGGCGCCACAGAGCGTCGCGTCGGGCGCGACATAGGCTTCCTGGTCGACTTCAGGCGCGGTGCCCTGGTGTTTCAAAAGCATGGTCGTCTCCTCGAGCCTGATGTGACGCGGCTTGTTCAGTCTCGATCTCGGTGGCGCGGCGATTGACGGGACAGGCCCTGCCACTGCAATTTTCATGATCGCAGTAGCGACAGGTGGTTCTGGCCGCTTCGCGGCTTTTGGTGGCGGAGAACAGAAGCCTGTCGACCAGCTTCGCAAGCTGCCGTTCCTCATTTTTTCCAAGCGGGGAGAGCAGATCCTCCACCTGCTTTTCCCGCGCTGCCTGCAGGCGTTTGGCCGTCTTCCGTCCGCGCGCCGTCAGGGCGACCGCGACAACGCGCCCGTCCCGCGGTCTTCGAGTGACGAGTGAATTTCGTTCCAGACCATCGATGAGACGGGTGGTCGTCGGCTGTGAGATGCCGATGATTTCAGCAAGCCTTGATATGGCCAGTACTTTGCGGTTGCGCAGGCTCATGAGGATCGCCGCGGCGCTTGGCGACAAGCCTTCGAAGGCCTGCTCCAGCCGGTCCTGCAGCAGCGTTGCAAGGGTGGCAAGTTGATTGTCAAACATATGCATAGGCTATGCATATGTTTGTGTTCCGTCAAGCTTGTATTTGAATGCTGCCGTTGCTCATTACGATGCGAAGGCGCCGAAGCCCCAGCCCGCCAGCATGGCGCTGATCACGGCAAGGACGATGTAGAGGGCGAAGACCGGTAGGCGAACCAAGGCGAAGACGGGGATGGCCGCCCAGGCGCTGATGATGCCGCCGGCGATAAGAAAGGCCATGGCGGCACCCTGTCCCATGCCAGCGTCAATCAGACCGCGGACCAGAGGTAGGGCCGCGTAGCCATCGAGATAGATCGGCGCGCCGACGAGGGCCGCGATCGGGACTGCGAATTCATTGTCGGATCCGACGAAACGGCCGAGCAGGTCAGGCGGCAAGAGGTCGCGCAGAAAGTACTCCGCGACGAAGGCGGCGGTGAGCCAGATCAGCATGAGCTTCGCGCTTGCCAGGGCCGATGTTCGAAACGCCGCGCGACGCTCCGCCTCTCGCCAGAAGGTCCAACATATGCCGACTTGGCCGCCATCGCCGCATGCCGTCGGGCACAGTGGGATGGCGGGTATTGCACGCGCCGGCCGCGACAGCAATCCGCCGCGGGTCAGGCCGAGTGTGACGACCCCACCCAGCGCGCCGGCGGCGAAGGCGGCCAACGTTTTACCAACGGCGAAATCGAAGCCGAGCGTGCCGGCGGTAACGGCCAGCATGCCGGGGTCGGTGATCGGCGAGGACAACCAGAACGCCATGACCGGGGCCAGCGGAACGCTTGCCGCCAACAGACCGGCGACCAGCGGTAGAACGGTGACTCCGCACACCGGGGTCAGGGCACCGATGAGCGAGGCCACGGCGATCATGCGCAGCTCGCGCCCGGTGAAGGCCGAGGCGATGAGCGCCATCGAGCCGCTGGCGGTGATGCCCGCGGTCAGCACGATGCCGATAATGATCATCGGCGACACCAGCATCAGGTTGTGGAGGGCAAAGCGGGCAGCCTCCAAGGCCGCTCGCGGTTCAAGCGCCGCAGAGAGCAATGCTGCGGCACAGAAGGCCCCCATCCAGGCGGTCTTGCGGCTGACACTAAAGACGCTGCGCCACGCTTTGCGCTGTTTCGCTTGTGCTTCACTCATGTGGCCAATGTGACTTCGAACGTGATATAATAAAAATGAATTGTTATGATGGTATCCATGAACAAAACAGAACGCTCTTCACCAACGCTGGAGAGCGACGTCCTGCGCACCTTCGTCGCCGTCGCCGAGCGCGGAAACGTAACCCGCGCGGCCGAGGATCTGCATCGCACACAGTCCGCCATTTCGGTTCAGATCAAGCGGCTGGAACGGGATCTTGGGGTTGCGGTCTTCGCACGCCGGCCGCGCGGCATGTCGCTGACGACGGCCGGCGAAAAGCTTCTGGTGTCCGCCAAATCCATTCTCCTGATGCTTGACCGCGCCGCTGCCAGCTTTGTCCAGGACCCGATCGAAGGCGCGGTGACCGTTGGCATCCCGGACGACTACGGCAGCGAACTCCTGGCCACGATTCTTGCCGACTTTGCGCAGCGACATCCCCTGGTCGAGGTCAACATCAAGTGCGGTTTTTCCGTCGGATTTCCCCGCGATGTCGAACGCGGCCTACTCGATCTCGCCGTTTATGCCTGCGACCGCGAGCATCCGGGTGGCGAAATTCTGTTGGAAGAACAGACGGTCTGGGTCGGCAATGGCGAGCCAGGGGTCGCCGATCGCAATGTCCTTCCCATCACCTTGTTCGATCGCTCTTGCTGGTGGCGCGAGGCCGCGATCACGGCGCTCGATGGCGCCGCTATTCCTTATCGCATCGCCTATTCGAGCGAGAGCGTCGCGGGGGTCAAGGCGGCGGTGAAAGCCGGGTTGGCGATCGGTGTCTTGGCCCGCAGTACGGTCGAGCCGACAATGAAAATCCTCGGCGCG
>JAJFGM010000698.1 GCA_021776145.1 Kiloniellaceae bacterium
GTCACCGAGGTCGATGTCCGCAAGCATCTGTCGCGCATCACCATCGTCACCTCGGGCACGCCGCAGGTGCTCGACCAGATCCGCGCCCAGCTCGAACGCCTGGTGCCTGTGCACCGGGTCAGCGACCTGACCGAGGTCGGCAACTACGTCGAACGCGAATTGGCCCTGGTCAAGGTGGTCGGCGCCGGCGAAAAGCGCGTCGAGGCGCTGCGCATAGCCGGTATTTTCAAGGCCGACGTGGTCGATGCCGGTCTCGACTATTTCGTTTTTCAGATGACCCACCGATCCGACAAGCTGGACCGCTTCATCGATTTGATGCAGCCGCTCGGCTTGGCCGACGTCAGCCGCACCGGCGTTGTCGCCATTTCGCGCGGACCGGAGGGCCTTTAAAACAGGGGCAAAAAAACGGGTTCGATCCGGGCAACCCTGACCAAGTGAAGATCACGCGGTGTTCGGCTGCAGTCGCAACGCCATAGAGAGCAACGTTACAAGAGACGCAACAAGCCGAGAGGCTGAGACAAAAAAGGGAAACCGCCATGCGCGTTTATTACGACCGCGACGCCGACGTCAATCTGATCAAAGGCAAGAAAGTAGTCATCATCGGTTATGGCAGCCAGGGCCATGCCCACGCCAACAACCTCAAGGACAGCGGCATCCAGGACGTCCGCGTTGCCCTGCGCGCCGGTTCGTCCAGTGCCAAGAAGGCCGAGGCCGCCGGCCTCGAGGTAATGACCCCCGACGAGGCCGCGAAATGGGCCGACGTCATGATGATGCTGACGCCGGACGAACTGCAGGCCGATATTTACAGGGAAAGCCTGCACGACAACATGAAGGAAGGCGCGTCGCTGGCTTTCGCGCACGGCCTCAACATCCACTTCAACCTCATCGAGGCGCGCGCCGACATCGACATCTTCATGATCGCACCCAAGGGACCGGGCCACACCGTGCGCAGCGAGTACCTGCGCGGCGGCGGCGTGCCCTGCCTTATCGCGGTTGAGCAGAATCCCTCCGGCAATGCCCAGGAGATCGCCCTGTCCTATGCCTCGGCCATTGGCGGAGGCCGTGCCGGTGTAATCGAGACGACCTTCAAGGAAGAGTGCGAAACCGACCTTTTCGGCGAGCAGACGGTGCTTTGCGGTGGCCTGACGGCGCTCATCACGGCCGGCTACGAAACCCTGGTCGAGGCCGGCTATGCGCCGGAAATGGCCTATTTCGAGTGCTTGCACGAGGTCAAGCTGATCGTCGACCTGATGTACGAGGGCGGCATGGCCAACATGCGCTATTCGATCTCCAACACCGCCGAATACGGCGACTACACGCGCGGCTCGCGCCTCATCACCGAGGATACCAAGGCCGAAATGCGGCGTATCCTCGATGACATCCAGTCCGGTCGATTCGCCCGCGACTGGGTGACGGAATGCCGCGCCGGGCAGCCCAGCTTCAAGGCGATGCGCCGCCGCGGCGCCGAGCATTCGATCGAGGAAGTCGGCGAGCGTCTGCGTGCCATGATGCCGTGGATCGCCGAGAACAAGCTGGTCGATAAGGAAAAGAACTGAAGGACTCGCCGCGGCCCGTTCGCGGCGATCGGGCAAAACAACGATCCTCTTGCAAGAGGTATTCCGCGGGCGGGACGCATAGTTCCGCCCGCTGTTTTTTTGTTTAGTCCAGTGTTTTGCCGCGTGGAGATCTATTACTTTAATTGTCGCAAGAACACTAGAGTATTCCTGGTTGTTATTTTCATTTTTCAAGTGCAATATTATATTTTTTTGCGCTATTCCTGGTTGTTTTAGGATCAACTCAGGCTTATATCAAGATCGCAAAGGATGAGATCTTGAGTCACGCTTCGTCGTTTCCTTATGGAATTTTATTGTGGTTTATCAATTGTTAAGCCTTTCAAAATAAGTATTGTTAACAACGATACGCAAGAGTAGAAATTTTAGATATTCTCCAGGGTCCCGATGGCACAGCGCGCATCACCGGAGCGCCTCACGAGGATGAAAGTCACCGAAGCACTGCCGATGTCGAGTCCGAATACAGTATCCTTTGCAGCGATACCCGCCCTGCGGGCCCTTACGGCGTGGCGCGCCCGGATCCAACCCTAATTTCAGAAGGCAGTAGTATCTCATGTTTTCCGGTTTGCTAGGCATGCTGTCCGCCGATATGGCGATCGATCTTGGGACCGCCAATACACTGGTCTATGTTAAGGGACGTGGCATTGTCCTCAACGAGCCCTCGGTGGTTGCGATCGCCGAGGTCAAGGGCAAGAAGCAGGTGCTTGCCGTCGGCGATGAAGCCAAGATGATGCTGGGCCGCACGCCCGGCAACATTCAGGCCATTCGGCCGCTGCGCGACGGTGTTATCGCCGACTTCGAAGTCGCCGAGGAAATGATCAAGCACTTCATCAGGAAGGTGCACAACCGGCGCAGTTTCGCCAGCCCGCAGGTCATCGTCTGCGTGCCGTCCGGCTCGACGGCGGTCGAACGCCGCGCCATTCAAGAATCCGCTGAAAGCGCCGGTGCGCGCCGCGTTTTCCTCATCGAAGAGCCCATGGCCGCGGCCATCGGCGCCGGCCTGCCGGTGACCGAGCCGACCGGTTCCATGGTCGTTGACATCGGCGGCGGCACCACCGAGGTCGCCGTGCTGTCGCTTGGCGGTATCGTCTATTCTCGTTCGGTACGGGTCGGTGGCGACAAGCTTGACGAGGCCATCATCGCCTACATTCGCCGCAACCATAACCTTCTGGTCGGTGAGGGCTCTGCCGAGCGCATCAAGAAGGAAATCGGTTCCGCCTGTCCGCCCGAGGACGGCGAGGGCGGCACCATGGAGATCAAGGGCCGCGACCTGATGAACGGCGTGCCCAAGGAACTGGTCATTTCCGAGCGCCAGATCGCCGAATCCCTGGCCGAACCGGTGGGCGCTATTGTCGAGGCGGTCAAAGTCGCGCTCGAGCATACGGCGCCCGAGTTGGCCGCCGACATCGTCGACAAGGGCATCGTCCTGACCGGCGGCGGCGCGCTGCTCGGCAACATGGACTATGTGCTGCGTGCTTCGACCGGCTTGCCGGTGTCGATCGCCGACGATCCGCTGTCCTGCGTCGCGCTTGGCACGGGACGCTGTCTGGAAGAAATGAAAATCCTCAAGAACGTCCTCATTACCATGTACTAAGGTCAACTGGGTTCTGGGGCCAACTGGGTTCTGGGGCCAAGTGGCGCGAGCTCGGCCCTAGCTAAGCCGCAGCCGGGTCCGCAGGACCCCTTGCCGTCATTGCTCGCCTATCTTTCAAATTTCGGTCGAATTTATCGCATCTGTGTGGCCATCTCTTGCGGCAGGTGAGCGCTGTTTAGCGGTAGCCTTGGCGTTCTGGACGATTTGGCCGCGTCGACAGGTCGGGCAGAAATAAATGCGAAGTATTGGACGTCAATCTTTTCTTCATGACAATTTGGTATTAACTTAAGGATTGAGGCACGAACGCCGCCACTCCTCCGCAGCGGGACGGAGCTTGCTGAGACTAGGCGCGGCGCTGGTATTCGGGAGGTCTCGTGGACAATCTGACCGGATCGGCATCACGAGTCGCCACGCCGTTGAAGGCGTGGGCGCCACGGTTTGTCTTTGTCCTGTTGGTCGGCGTAGCCTTTGCGCTGATGCTGCTGGGCCGCTCCGACGCGGTTCTCGTCGAACGCGCCCGCACCGCCGTCGCCGACATGGTGTCCCCCATCCTCGACATTATCTCGCGCCCCGTCGATAGCGTCGGTGATGCGATTTCGACGGCCGAGGAGCTTGCAAATCTGCGTGCCCAGAACGCCGCCCTGAAGGAAAACAACGAACGGCTGTTGAGTTGGCAGGGCGTGGCGCGTCGACTGGAAAGCGAAAACGCCGCCTTGCGCAACCTTTCCAACCTGGTGCCGGATCCGGAATTGCGCTACGTCTCGGCCCGCGTCATTGGTGACCCTGGCGGCACTTTCGTGCGCGCCGTTCTGGTCAACGCCGGTTCCCGTCACGGCGTCGTCAAGGGCCAGGCGGCGGTGAACGGCGAGGGCTTGGCCGGGCGCATCGCCGAGGTCGGCTCTCGTTCGGCGCGCGTGCTGTTGGTCACCGACATGAACAGCCGCATTCCCGTGCTGGTTGGCGAGGGTCGCGACCGCGCCATTCTCGGCGGCGACAACTCCGACTTGGCAAACCTGCTTTACCTCGGCCCGACCGCCCAGGTCCGGCCTGGTGACCGCGTCGTCACCTCCGGCCACGGCGGCGTCTTTCCGCCTGGTATCGCCGTTGGATTTGTGACCGAGGCAGGCGAGTCCGGTGCCAGGGTGCAGCCCTTCGTCGACTGGGACCATATGGAGTATCTGCGTCTGGTCGACTATGAACTGCCCGGCCTGTTGAAGGAACTTGACACGCCCAAGGAGGCGAGGGCCGAGCGGTGAAACAGGGTATCTGGTATCGCCTGGACGGCGTGGCGCGCTCGATCTATCCCGTTTTCATCACCATCTTGCTGATCATCGCCGGCATGGTTCCGCTGAATCTGCCAATGGCCTCGGCAATAGGTCCGGCCCTGCCGCTGGTTGCCGTCTACTATTGGACAGTGCACAAGCCGCACCTCATGCCGCTGTGGACGGTGTTCCTGATCGGTTTGCTACAGGACCTTTTGTCAGGCGGCCCGATCGGCGTCAGCATCATAATGCTCTTGACGGTGCACGCCGTCATCACGCGGCAACGGCGCTTCTTCACCTCGGCCGCCTTTACCCTGATTTGGAGCATTTTCATGCTGGTTGCCGCCGGCGCCTTGACGTTGGGATGGCTTTTGACCTGCCTTGCCTACGCCAATTACGTCAATCCTCAGCCGGTAATATTCCAATACCTCATGACCCTGGCCTTCTATCCCTGTTTCGCCTGGGTCATGGTTCAGGGCCGCCGGCTCTTCAAGGCATAAGCGCCGATTTCTCGAGACCGGGCAAGAAAGCAGACACGCGCCGATGCTGAACAAGAACGAAGACAACGAACGACACAGGTTGTTTTCACGCCGCACGCTGTTCCTCGCCGGCGGCCAGGCGGCGCTGTTGTCGGCGCTTGCCGGGCGCATGTATTACCTGCAAGTCTTGCAGTCCGACCGCTATGTCACCCTGGCCGAGGAAAACCGTATCAATCTGCGCCTGCTGCCGCCGCCGCGCGGGCGCATCGTCGACCGCTTTGGCGTGCCGCTGGCCGACAACCAGCAAAACTTCCGCGTCGTCCTGGTCAGCGAACAGGCCAAGGACGTCGTCGCCACGTTGGATGCCTTGTCGCGCATTATCGAGTTGGGCGAGCACGACTACAAACGCGTGCTGCGTGAGGTCAAGCGCAAGCGTGGCTTCGTGCCGGTAACGGTACGCGACAACCTTTCGTGGGAGCAGGTCAGCCGGGTCGAGGTCAACAGCCCGGAGCTGCCGGGTGTTTCGATTGAAATGGGCGAGACCCGCAACTATCCCTATGGCGAGTCGCTGTCGCACGTGTTGGGATATGTCGCCGCCGTGTCGGAACGCGAGTTGACCGGCGATCCGCTGCTCGAGTTGCCGGGTTTTCGCATTGGTAAGAATGGCATTGAACGCCAACACGACCTTTTACTGCGCGGCGCCGCCGGCAACAGCCAGATTGAGGTCAATGCCTATGGCCGCGCCATCCGCGAGCTGACCCGCGACGAGGGCAAGCCCGGGCACGAGATGGTGCTGACAATCGACGCCGGCCTGCAGACCTTCGTGCACAAACGCCTGAGCAACGAAAAGAGTGCCGCCGCCGTTGTCATCGACATCAAGAACGGCGATGTTTTGGCGCTATCGTCGGTGCCCAGTTTCGACCCCAACGCTTTCAGCATGGGACTGTCGTCGGTGCAATGGCGAACCTGGATCGAGGATCCGCTGCACCCACTGACCAATAAGTCGATCAACGGCACCTTCGCGCCCGGCTCGACCTTCAAGATGATGGTTGCCCTGGCGGCGCTGGAGGCCGGCATCGGCCCCGGCCACAAGGTCTTCTGCCCTGGCTTCATGAAACTGGGGCGTTCGCGCTTTCATTGTTGGAAGCGGCACGGCCACGGCTGGTTGGAAATGCGCCAGGGCATTCAGTTCTCCTGCGACGTCTATTTTTACGACCTCGCGCGCAAACTCGGCATCGACCGCATCGCCGCCATGGCCAAGCGCTTTGGCCTCGGCGCCCAGGTCGGCATAGATCTGCCGCATGAGCGCGGCGGCGTCATCCCGACGCGTGACTGGAAACTCGCTGAAATCGGCGAGCCCTGGCAGGGCGGAGAGACGCTGGTCTCGGCCATCGGCCAGGGTTTCGTGCTGACCACGCCACTGCAGCTTGCGACCATGGTGGCGCGCATCGGCAGTGGCGGCCTTGCCGTCAAGCCGCGCCTGACCCGTGGCATTCGTGCCGAGAACGGCGAGGGTGTCGAGATCGCCGAGCCGGTCTTTGAGTCCATGGGGATTCCGCCGCAGCACATGAAGATCATCCACCAGTCCATGGACGCGGTGAGTAATCACCGCCGCGGCACGGCTTATCGCGCGCGCATCGAGGAAGAGGGCTGGGAACTTGCCGGCAAGACCGGTACCTCGCAGGTCCGCCGCATCAGCCTGGCCGAGCGCGCCGCTGGGGTCACCAAGAACGAACAACTACCCTGGCGCCGCCGCGACCACGCGCTGTTTGTCGCTTTTGCGCCGGTCGATAGCCCGCGCTATGCCTGCGCCGTGGTGGTCGAACATGGCGGTGGCGGCTCGAAGTTCGCCGCCCCCATCGCCCGCGACATCCTTATCGAGACGCAGCGTCGCCAACCGGCGCTCAAACCGGCCCTGCCATTGGTCGCCGGCGCCGTGCCGGACAACGAGGCGTGATTGCGATGGGTATCGGCATCGGAAGTTACGGTTTTTCGAGCGCGTGCCCGGCTTTTGTCAAGTTCGCACGCGGTTCGTATCGCGGCACCGGCCCGCTCCCGTTCCCGATTTCCCATAGACAACGATTCCCATTGTATCTTGGGGGCTGGCCGGGAGAGGGAGCGGGTCGGTGCCGGTTCGGCGCAAGCCGAACACACAATGAAGCGCGTAGCGCTGCGCGCGACGGCGCATGAGCCTTTCCCTGCAGCGCCAGCGCGAGATGACCCTCGCCGACAAACTCTGGTCGGTCAATTGGGGCATGCTGCTGGTGGTCATACTGGTCGCCAGCATCGGCTTTGCCATGCTCTATTCCGCCGCCAACGGCTCGGTCGAGCCTTGGGCGTCCCGCCAGATGCTGCGCTTCGGGGCCGGCTTTCTGATTATGTTCACCCTGGCCTTGATCGACATCCGCTTCTGGTTCCGCTGGGCCTATCTGTTTTATTTCATCGCCTTGGCCTTGCTTGGCGCGGTCGAGGTCATGGGCACGGTCGGCATGGGCGCGCAGCGCTGGATCGACCTCAAGATCATCCAGCTGCAGCCTTCCGAGTTGATGAAGCTCGCCGTGGTGCTCGCACTGGGGCGCTATTTCCACCGCATCGCGCCCGAGGACATCGGTCGGCCGCATTTTCTTCTGGTGCCGCTGGTCCTGGTTTCCGCGCCGGCGGCTCTGGTCCTCAAGCAGCCCGATCTCGGCACCGCCGGCATGCTGATCATGGCCGCCGGCGCCGTCTTTTTTTGCGCCGGCGTGCGCTTGTGGAAGTTCATTCTGGTGCTCGCCGCCGCCGGCTCGGCGGTGCCCATCGGCTGGCAATTCCTGCATGGCTATCAGCGCCAGCGTGTTCTCACCTTTCTCAACCCGGAAAACGACCCTCTCGGCGCCGGCTATCACATCCTGCAGTCGCAGATCGCACTCGGCTCCGGCGGGCTTTTCGGCAAGGGCTTCCTGCAGGGCAGCCAGTCGCACCTCAATTTCCTGCCGGAAAAACAGACCGACTTCATCTTCAC
>JAJFGM010000699.1 GCA_021776145.1 Kiloniellaceae bacterium
CGCCTCGACGCGCTTTTCGCCGGCGCCGACCGCCTTGGCCGGGGCCAATTCGCGTTCGGCGTGGTTGCCGACCTCGGTCAGGTCGCTGACCCGGTGCGCCGGCACCGGGCGTTCGAGCTGGGCGCGGATCTGATCGAGCACCTGTGGCGTGCCCGAGGTGACGATGGTAATGCGCGACAGATGCTTGCGGACATCGACTTCGGTAACGGTCAGGCTTTCAATGTTGTAGCCGCGACCCGAAAACAAGCCTATGACCCGCGCCAGAACGCCGGGTTCATTGTCCACCAGCACGGCGAGAATGCGTGTCTCAATGTCGAATTTGCCGTTTGCCATTGTCCGCCTTCGGGGCGCCGCTCGCGGCCTGATACCCCAACCCTTTCCTGCAGCTGCCTGATTCGGAATTCGTTCGATTTAAGAAGTTGCTCGACGCAGCCAACGATCGGCCAGGATGTACGCGCCTGCCAAAGCCACGCCATTCGAAGCCGTCTAGACCAGGACCATCCCCTCTTCCGAAACAGGCTTGGCCGCCTTGTCGTCTGGACCAAGCAGCATTTCGTAGTGCGCCGCGCCCGAGGGGATCATCGGGTAGCAGTTCTCGTTTGGCGATACCCGGCAGTCGAAGATCACCGTCTTCGGGGTCTCGATCATTTCCATGATCTTGCCGTCGAGCTCGGCCGGTTCCTCGCAAATCATGCCGACGGCGCCGAAGCTCTCGGCCAGCTTGACGAAGTCCGGCAGCGACGCGGTGTAGCTTTCGGAATAGCGTCCGCCGTGCAGCAGTTCCTGCCACTGGCGCACCATGCCCATCCACTGATTGTTGACGATGAAGATCTTGACCGGCAGCTGGTACTGCGCCGCCGTCGACATTTCCTGGATGTTCATCAGGATCGAGGCCTCGCCAGCGACATCGATAACCAAGGCGTCGGGGTGGGCACGCTGCACGCCGATGGCGGCGGGCAGGCCATAACCCATGGTGCCGAGACCGCCCGAGGTCATCCAGTGGTTCGGTTTCTCGAACTTGATGAACTGGGCCGCCCACATCTGGTGCTGCCCGACCTCGGTCGTGATGTAGGGCTCGCGGTGCTTGGTCAACTCATAGAGCCGTTCAATGGCGTATTGCGGCTTGATCACGCCACCGGTTTGCTCGTACTTCAGGCAGTCGCGACCGCGCCACTCCTCGATCTGGCTCCACCAGGTCTCCAGCGCCTTACTATCGACACTCTCTTGGCGCGCGTCCCAGACCGCCAAGAGGTCTTCAAGCACGCTCGCGGCATCACCGATAATGGGAATGTCAACCATGACGTTCTTGTTGATCGACGAGGCGTCGATATCGATGTGGATCTTCTTCGAATTCGGCGAGAAGGCATCCAGCCGCCCAGTGACGCGGTCGTCAAAGCGGGCGCCGACGCAGATCATGACATCGCAATTGTACATGCAAAGATTGGCTTCGTAGGTACCGTGCATGCCGAGCATACCGACGAATTGCCGGTCGCTGGCCGGGTAGCTGCCCAGACCCATCAGCGTGTTGGTGCAGGGCGCGCCAAGTTTTCGCACCAACCGGCCCAGAAGCTCGCTGGCGCGCGGGCCGGAGTTGATGACGCCACCGCCGGCATAAACAACGGGACGGCGCGCCTTGGCGATCAACTCGACGGCCGCCTCGATGGCGCCGCTCTCGGCCTTGACGCGCGGGTTGTAGGTCCGGTGCTGCACGGCGTCCGGCGCCAGGTAGTTGTCGCCCTTGGCCTGCAGCACATCCTTGGGCAGGTCGACGACGACCGGGCCGGGACGGCCGCTGCGGGCGACGTGAAAGGCTTCGTGCATGACCCGTGGCAAATCTTCCAGCGATTTGACCAGGTAATTGTGCTTGGTGCAGGGCCGCGTGATGCCGGTGGTGTCGGCCTCCTGGAAGGCGTCGTTGCCGATAAGATGCGTCGGCACCTGGCCGGTCAGACAGACGATGGGAATGGAATCCATCAAGGCATCGGCCAAACCGGTGACGGCGTTGGTGGCGCCGGGACCCGAGGTCACCAAAACGACGCCGACCTTGCCGGTGGAGCGCGCGTAACCCTCGGCCGCGTGCACCGCCCCGCCCTCTTGCCGCACCAGCACGTGCTGCAGGTCATTCTGCATGAAAAGCGCATCGTAGATCGGCAGGACAGCGCCGCCGGGATAGCCGAATAGGACATCAACGCCCTGATCCTTCAGGGCTCTGATCACCATCTCCGAACCGGTCAACTGGGCGCTCGACATTGCTCCATCCTTCTCTTGCGGCCTCTTGCGGTCCCGCGTCGAGGCCATTCCTTTGGCCCCGCACACCGCGGCCGCGCCTTGGGCGCAGGCAATGCGCCGGGGCCACCTGGCCTGAACTTCACCTGTTCTGAGGCTCGCGTGCGATCACAGGGCGCAAAAGCGCCCCTCCCGGGCCGTCTGCGAGCCGAGCGGCGGACCCTAGACCGTCAAGCCGGGAGGGTCAACAGCTTTTGGCGAATAATCGCAAATATTTTAGGATAAAAACTTTCCGAATATTGCGTATTTATGACGATTGTATCCACATCCTTACCGACGATCTGGTTACGGATCCAGGTCAGCTGGCGTTTGGCGTAGCGCCGCGTCCAGGTCTGCGTCGCCGCCGTGGCGGCTGCGAGATCGAGTTCGCCAGCCAGGTAGCTGGCGAGTTCGCGCACGCCCAGCGCCTTCATCACCGGCAGACCGGGATCCAGGCCAAGGGTCAGCAAAGCCTCGACCTCGGCCAGGGCGCCGACATCGAGCATCTGCCGAAAGCGCCGGTCGCAATGGGCGTAGAGCGCATCGCGCGGCGGCACCAGAGCAACCTTGACGAAGCGATAGGGCGCCCTTCCCTGCGGCGCCGAGACCCAATCGCTCAGGCTCCGGCCGGTCGCCTCGACAACCTCCCAGGCGCGAATTAGGC
>JAJFGM010000700.1 GCA_021776145.1 Kiloniellaceae bacterium
TGGAGGCGCGGTCGGCCGAGCTGATGGCGCTGTGCATTCGCGAGGCCGGCAAGACGGTCGCCGACGCCATCGCGGAACTGCGCGAGGCCGTCGATTTTTGCCGCTACTATGCCCTGCGCGCCCGGGCCGACTTCGGCAAGCCGGAAATCCTTCCGGGGCCGACCGGCGAGAGCAACGAGATTGAATTGCGCGGCCGCGGCGTTTTTCTCTGCATCAGCCCTTGGAACTTTCCCCTGGCCATTTTCACCGGCCAGATTAGCGCCGCCCTGGCGGCCGGCAACGCGGTGATCGCCAAGCCCGCCGAACAGACCGGCTTGATCGCCGCCGCCGCCATCCAGCTCTTCCATCAAGCCGGCATCCCCGGCGACGTCCTGCACCTGCTGCCCGGCGACGGGCCGAGCCTGGGCGCCCCGCTGGTGGCCGATCCGCGCGTCGGCGGCGTCGCCTTTACCGGCTCGACCGAGACGGCGCGCCTGATCAATCGGTCGCTGGCGGCGCGGGCCGGCGCCATCGTGCCGCTGATCGCCGAAACCGGCGGGCAGAATGCCATGCTGGTCGATTCCACCGCTTTGCCGGAGCAGGTCATTCAAGACGTCATGGTCTCGTCGTTCCAAAGCGCCGGCCAGCGCTGTTCGGCGCTGCGCGTGCTGTTCCTGCAGGACGACGTGGCGGACAAAATGCTGACCATGCTGGCGGGCGCGATGGACGAGCTCATGGTCGGCGATCCGGCGCTGTTGTCCACCGATGTCGGGCCGGTCATCGATGGCGATGCCCAGTCGACCCTGCGGTCCCATGTCGAGCGTATGAAGGCCGAGGCCCGGCTGGTCCGCGAGGTCGAGCTGAACGATGACTGCGCGCAAGGCACTTTCGTTGCCCCGGCCGCTTTCGAGATCGCTTCTCTGGCGCAGCTCGAGCGCGAGGTCTTCGGTCCAATCCTGCATGTGGTGCGCTATCAGGAGAGCCGCCTCGACGAGGTCCTGGACAGCATCAACGCCACCGGCTACGGCCTGACGCTAGGCATTCACAGCCGAATCGATTCGACCGTGCGGCACATCTATCGACGCCTTGCCGTCGGCAACACCTATGTCAACCGCAACACCATCGGTGCCGTCGTCGGGGTGCAACCTTTTGGCGGGCAGGGCCTGTCGGGCACCGGCCCCAAGGCGGGCGGCCCGCGTTACCTGCACCGTTATGCCACCGAAAAAACCCTGAGCGTGGATACCACGGCGGCCGGCGGCAATGCCTCGCTGATGTCGTTGGGCGAGGGTCTGTCGCGCGGCCCTGGCGGCTGAAAATTATTGCGCGTCAAATAGTTAGAGCGGATTCATCGGGTCAAGGGATCGCCGCTTGCGATTCCATGTGACCCGGATCTGCTCTAGGCGCTGCGTTTGTCGTCGAGACGATCGAGATCGCCGAGCAGGCCGTCCAGCGTTTCCTGCTCGGCCGCATTCAAGGGCGCCTGTGTGACGGCGTCGTCCGCCGCTGGCCCGCCTTCGATGCGGCCCCAATAGGCCAGCTTTTCGAAAAGCTCGGCGCGGTCGATGGGTTTTGACAGGTAGTCGTTCATGCCCGCCATCAAGCAGCGTTCGCGATCGCCCTTCATGGCGTTGGCGGTCATCGCGATAATCGGAATCTCGGCCGGGCCGGCGGCCAGGCCACGGATGCAGCGGGTGGCGTTGAGGCCATCCATTTCGGGCATCTGCATGTCCATGAGAATGACGTCATAGGGATGGGCCTGTACCAACTGCAGCGCCTCGACGCCGTTGCCGGCGATGTCCACGCGATGGTTGGCCTTTTCCAGCATGGTGACCGCCAGAAGCTGGTTCACCCTGTTGTCCTCGGCAACGAGAATGCGCAGCGCGGCCGAGGCCTCTTGCCGGATGGGAGCGTCGCCGCGCTCCTTGTCGGTCTTCGGCGCTTCTCTTTTCAGCCCATGGAGGTGGCCCAGACATTCAAGCAACATCGTGCGGCGCATGGGCTTTCGCAGCGCCGCGTCGAAGCCCAGCTCTTGCGCGCTTTCATGCGTCCCTATTTCACCGGAAGAGAAGGAAAGAACCAGTTTTACCGCGTCGAACGCCGCGTCGTTGCGAACTTTTTGGCTGATCGTTTCGGCGTCCGAACCGAGCGACCGGTGGTCGATGAACAGGAGATCGAAAGACCCCTTGCGCAGCGCGGCAAGGACCTTGCGGCCATCGTCGACGAAGGTGGTTTCAATGCCGAGCATGGCAAATTGCTTTTCAAGAGTTCGCCGGCTGATATCGCAGCCGTCGAGGATCAGTGCCCGCTGGCTGGCGACGCGATCGCGGATGGACTTGAGGCCGTCTTCGTCGTCACGATCCTGGCGCGGAAAGGGCAGGCGGGTCCAAAATCTGCTGCCTTTGCCCGGTTCACTTTCCAGTCCGATGTCGCCGCCCATAAGGGTGACCATTTTTTTCGAGATTGCCAATCCCAGGCCGGTACCGCCGAAGCGACGGGTGGTGGAGCTGTCGGCTTGTGTGAATTCGTCGAAAAGCGCGCCTTGTACCTTGGCGTCGACGCCGATTCCCGTGTCTGCGATGCTGAACAGCAACAAGGCCTCGGCCTCGGTGACTTTCTCCGTTTCGACCTCCAGCAGGACCCCTCCTTCTTCAGTGAATTTGATCGCGTTGCCGATGAGGTTCATGAGGATCTGACGCAGGCGGCCGGGATCGCCGCACAAACCCGAAGGGACATCCGGCGCTATGACGCAGGCCAGTTCGATGCCCTTGTCCTGGGCACGGGCGGCAAGCAGATCGACGACACTGTCGATGATTTGGGAGAGATTAAAACCGGTCGATTCGAGATCGAGTTTTCCAGCCTCGATCTTCGAAAAGTCGAGAATGTCGTTGATGATACTGGTCAACCCTTTGCCGCAGTCCAGAATCGTCTGAGCCTGGATACGCTGTTCTTCGCTTAGGTCGGTTTCAAGCAACAGGCTTGTCATGCCCAAGACGCCGTTCATCGGCGTGCGAATTTCATGGCTCATGGTGGCCAAAAAATCAGACTTCGTGTTGCTGGCGGCTTGCGCCTCTTCCAACGCCGCCAGCGCCATGCCTTCGGCTTGTTCGGCTTCCGACTTGGCGTGCTTGAGGTCCTCTTCGCGCTGCTTGCTTTGGCTGACGTCGATATAGGCGGTTACGAAACCACGCTTGTTCGGCAGCGGGTTGCCGCGCACCTCGATGGTGCGGCCGTCGCTGAGCACGCGTTCGAAATGGTGCGTTTCGAATTTCGCGGCCAATTCAAGGCGCTCTTCGACCAGTTCCTCTACGTCACCAGACCCATACTCGCCGCGTTCGGCGTTGAACCTGAATATCTCGCCGAGGTGTGTCCCAGGCCCGAACTTGCCCATTGGGAAGCCGAGAATTTCCCCGAAGGTGTCGTTGATCGCGACAAGCCTGAGGTTGTTGTCGAGGACACTGATGCCGCCAGTGAAACTGTTGATCGAGGCCTGCAGCATCAGCATGGACTTCTCCAGCTCCGCCTGCACGCGTTTGGACGGGCTGATGTCGTTGCTGATGGTGATGAATTGGACGACCTGGCCGTCGCTGTTCCTGATCGGCACAACCGACGCACTGACCCAATAGAACGATCCGTCCTTTGCGTTGCAACGGACCTCGCCATTCCAGGCCTTGCCCGATGCGACGGTCTTGCGCAAGTCCGGCAGATGGTCGGCAAACTGCGTGTCGGGTTGGAATAAATTCTGCTTTGCGCCGAGCAGTTCTTCGCGACTGAAACCGGAAACCGAACAGTACTTGTCGTTGACCACGAGGAGGTATCCGTGGCGGTCCGCGATGGCGACGATGCTGTGTTGGTCCTGGGCGTTGCGGAAGGATTCGAGGGCGGCAAGCGCATCGCGTCCGCGTGCCCGCGCCTGGTTGAGCTGGTGGGCGAGGAAGGTCCAGCCGAGCAGGAGCAGAACGGCCAAGATGGCCATCGCCGTTGCCTTGAACGTCAGGTTGCTCTTGAAGCGGCGCAGGTCACCGGCAACGTGCGCCGTGATGGCGGCATCGAGCTGTGCCATGCCGTCGGCGTAGATCCTTTTTTCAGCCTCGTATTCGCGGCTGGAAAGCAGTTCGCGCGCGGCGCCTATGCGCCCGGCGCGGAGGTGCTCGAAAGCTTCCCTTTCCCAGGCGGTCAGAACGTCGTTGGCCTTGGAAGTGGCCTTCGTACCGGCGGCGAGATCGTCGCTGGCTATCGACGTGGCCCTTGTGCCGGTGTCGTGCTTTTCGTGCCGCAGTAGTTCCAGGGCCTTGCGTAATGCCTCGGCAAGCTGCGGTGCATGGAGGTTGTAGCGCGATTCCCACTTGCCATCGCCGGTCTCCGCCGCCATCCGTGCCGACATTGTGAGGACTTCGTCGAGATGTATGATCTCGCCGCGCAGCCGCTCAAGCGACTGAACCTCGTTCATCGTGTGGCTGCGGTTGGCGATTTCGCTGAACAATCCCGAAGCGGGCCAGGCTAGGACCAGCAGCGACAGCAAGAGTCCAGCCACACCCAGAACGAGTGGGTTGCGTTCCACCACGCCGGCTATGCTCATCGGCTACACATCTTGACGCACTCAACGTCGTTAAAAGTAACCCCGTATTTAGCTCAGGTTGGTGAAATGATTGTTAATGAAACCGCAAGTTTTGCTGGGTTTCTCGGCGCCAGGCATGCCGGTCGCCGAAAATGCGCGGTTTCAGGCGCACGTTTCGGTCGACCCCAACTTTGCCCAAGCGGCATGCCTTGCGCCGAATACAATCGTCGGTGTTTGTAAGTTGGCGTCGAGTTTCGCTTGAGTACCAGGCGCGAACCGCCCCCCTTTAGGCTGCGACCGAGGGGCCGAGCTTGGTGGCGCCGAAGCGTTCTTCGGCCAAACGATCGGCGGCGTCGGACGTGGGGATTCGCTTACTTGCGGCCCGTTCGAATATCTCGGTCAAGGTCTTGCCGATACGGCCGATATGACTGCGCACACGCGCCGCGTCGAAGGTCCCGCCTTCATAGCTGACGTGAATGACGCCGCCGGCGTTGATGACGTAGTCGGGCGCATAGAGAATGCCGCGCTCGGCCAGATCCGACCCATGCCTGGCTTCCGCCAGTTGATTGTTGGCCGAGCCGGCGACGATCTTGGCGCGCAGCCGCGGAATGGTTTCGTCGTTGACCGACGCGCCCAGCGCGCAGGGCGCATAGATGTCGACGTCGGCGTCATAGATGTCTTCCAGGTCAACCGCTTCGGCGCCGAACTCCTCGACCACGCGTCGGACGGACTCGACATCGATGTCGGTCACCACCAGCTTGCCGCCGGCCTGGTGCAGGTAGCGGCAGAGGTGGTAGCCGACAGCGCCGACACCCTGGACGGAGATGCGCAGGTCTTGCAGCGAGGCGTGGCCCAGCTTGTGCGCCACGGCGGCCTGAATGCCTTTGTAGACGCCGTAGGCCGTGGCCGGCGAGGGATCGCCGACTCCGTCGCCGCCACGGCCGGCGACATGGGCGGTTTCCTGGCCCATGATATCGATGTCGTCGACGCCGACACCGACATCCTCGGCGATCGTATAGCGCCCGCCCAGGGAGTCGACAAAACGTCCCATGGCCCGAAACAGCGCGTCCGACTTCATAGTGCGGGAGTCGCCGATGATGACCGACTTGCCGCCGCCGAGGGCGAGGTCGGCCAGGGCCGACTTGTAGGTCATGCCGCGTGACAGCCGCAGGGCGTCGGTCAGGGCCTCGTCGTCGCTGGCGTAGGGCCACATGCGGCAGCCGCCCAGAGCCGGGCCGAGGTTGCGGTTGTGAATGGCGATGATGGCTTTGAGGCCGCTGTCGCGGTCGTGGCAGAAAACGACTTCTTCGTGGTTGTCGAATTCCGGGTGATCGAAAATAGACATGCGGGCCTCCGTCCTCGTGACCGATCGGGTCCCCCCAAGTGCAGCTCATTATTAACGCCGAGCTGTTTACACCTCGTTAAATCTCACCTTACACACGCAAGTAATCAACAGAAGTTTTAGTTCCCGGTCGAAATAGACGTGAATGATAAAATAAGGGCCGCGCAAGGTCAGAATAGAACCCTGCGCGGCCGTGACTCGGAAATTTTGTTAAATCGGCCTAGCCGACCTGACCCGACATAGCCCTATCGAACAGTGTTTTAAGGTTGCCGGGATCGAGCGGGACGGGATTGGTCGGAGCGGTCGGGTCGACGGCCGCCATCTCGGCGATCTCGGCGCCACGCTCGGCCGCGACGCCGATGTCGGCCAGGCTGTGCGGAATCTTCAGGTCGCTACGCATTTGCAGCACCCAGGCCTGGAAGCTCTCGAACGAGGGATCGGGAAGGTCGAGCCAGGCCGCCAGGCGCACCATCTTGTCTTCGATGGCGGGGCGATTGAAGGCCAGGACATAGGGCATGACCACCGCGTTGGTGAGGCCGTGGTGGGTATCGAAGAGCGCCCCGATGGGATGGCTCAAAGAGTGGATCGCGCCCAGTCCCTTCTGGAACGCCGTCGCGCCCATCGACGCGGCGGCAAGCATATGCGCCCGCGCTTGCAGATTGCCGCCCTCGGCAACGGCGGTCGGCAGCCAGTCCTTGACCAGGCGCATGCCCTCGACGGCGATGCCCTCGGCCATGGGGTGATAGCCGGGCGCGCAGTAGGCCTCGAGGCAGTGCGCCAGGGCGTCCATGCCGGTTGCCGCGGTGATGTGGGGCGGCAGGCCGACCGTCAGCTCGGGATCGGAAATGACCACGCCGGGCAGGAATTTCGGGTGGAAGATGATCTTCTTGATGTGGCTGTCTTCGTCGAGAATGACCGAGGCGCGACCGACTTCCGAGCCGGTGCCGGCCGTCGTCGGCACCGCGACGATCGGCGCGATGGCATCGGCATCGGCGGCTTTCCAGTTGTCGCCGACATCCTCGAAGTCCCAGATCGAGCGGGTTTGGCCAGCCATGAAAGCGATGGCCTTGCCGGCATCGAGGCCGCTGCCGCCGCCGAAGGCGATGACGCCGTCGTGGCCGCCGGCCTTGAAAACGGCGACGCCGTCTTCGACGTTGCGCCCGACCGGGTTGGATTTGATGTCGCTGAAAAGGCCGGTCGGCAGGCCGGCGGCTGCATTCGCCGCGACCGCCGCGGTGACCATCGGCAAGCCGGCAAGACCGGGGTCGGTCACCAGAAGCGGCCGGCTCATGCCCAAGCTCTTGCAGGCTTCGGCCAGGTTTTTGATGCGTCCGGCCCCGAAGAGGATCTGGGTCGGGTACCCCCAATTGCCCTTCAGGGCCGCTGAATCGTCACTCATTTGAATCACTGCTCATGTCTGTCGTTTCTCTCCCAGTGGATTAGACCGCCTCGGTGGATTAGACCGCTGTGCGCAGGTGGAAGGACTTGGGGCGGGTCAGCTGCTCGTAGCCGACCCGGCTCAAGGTGCAGCCGCGCCCGGAGTCCTTGACCCCTGTCCAGGCCAGCGCCGGGTCGAGGTAGTCGCAGCGGTTCATGAACCAGGTGCCGGTCTCGACGGCGTCGCCGATCTCCAGGGCCGCCGCCTCGTCGCTGGTCCAGATCGAGGCGGTGAGGCCGAAGGCGCTGTCGTTCATCAGGCCGATGGCCTCGGCGTCGGAGCCGACTTTCATGATGCCGACCACCGGCCCGAAGGACTCCTCGGTCATGACCCGCATGGAATGATCGACATCGACCAGCACCTGCGGCGCCAGATAGGGCGTACCGGCGGCGTCGGCGGCAAAGCCGGCGGGGTCGATCAGGGCCTTGGCGCCGGCGGCGACGGCGTCGGCGATCTGGCCGCGCACGAAGTCAGCCGCCGAGGCGCGCACCAGGGGCCCCAGATTGGTCTCGGGGTCCAGTGGATTGCCCAGGCGATAACCGCGCACCAGCTCGGCGGCGCCCGCGACGAAGCGGTCATAGATCTCGGCGTGCACGTAGATGCGCTCGATGCCGCAGCAGGATTGGCCGGAATTGAAAAAGGCACCGTCGACCAGGGTCTCGACGGCGTGCTCTAGATTGACGTCGGGGCGCACGTAGCCCGGATCCTTGCCGCCGAGCTCCAGGCCGAGGCCGATGAAGCGCTTCGCGGCGGCTTCCTGCACGGCATGACCGGCCGGCACCGAGCCGGTGAAGGCGACGAAGTCGATCGCCTCGTGACCAACCAGGTTCAGCGCGTCGGCGTGCGACAGGTGCAAATGCTGGAACAGGCCGCGCGGCAGGCCGGCGGCGTCGAAAGCCTCCTGGAAGCGCTCGGCGCAACGCGGGGTCTGGGCGGAGTGCTTGAGGATGACGGCGTTGCCGGCCATCAGTGCGGGCACCACCGAGTTGACCGCCGTCAGATAGGGGAAGTTCCACGGCGCCACGACGAAGACGACCCCCAGCGGCATGCGGCGGACGAAGCGGGTGAAACCCTGCTTCGGCTCGACGGCGACATCGGCCAGGGCCTCGGGCGCGATGGCGATCATATGACGTGCCCGCTCCTCGAAGCCGCCGACCTCGCCCGGCGCCTGG
>JAJFGM010000008.1 GCA_021776145.1 Kiloniellaceae bacterium
GGATGGCAAGACGAAGCTCGAGGCGGGTGACATCAAGGATCTGACCGAGCGCTTTGCCAAGCGGTGGGATGCGGGCTTCAAGCCCAAGCTGGGCCAGACCACCCACATGCTCATGTCCTTCCCCATCGGCACGCGCGGCGAGGATGTGCGCGACATCGCGACTGATGTGGCGGAGCGGTTTTTCCAGACTGATGCGGGGCATTTCGACTACATCATCGCGGTGCATGAGGACCGCGATCACCCGCATGCGCATCTGGTGCTGAACCGCCGCTCGCAAGAAGGCGAGTTCTTCTTTCTGGGACGTAATCATCGCTTCAACTATGACGACTTCCGCCTCGCCATGGTCGAGGAGGCGGAGAAGTACGGCGTGCGCCTGGAGGCCACGCGGCGGGTCGATCGCGGTGTTGTGCATTACCCCGCCGCTACCCGCGAGGTTTATGCGGCGAAAGAAGAGGGCCGCGCGCCCCGCGAGCGGGAGCGTGTGGGGGCCGACCTGACCCGGACGCTGGCGGAGATCGCCAACACCAGAACCGTCTACCATTCGCGTGCCGCGGAGGCCTCCCGGGAGACCTCCGAGGTCCGCGGGGCCCGCGAAGACATCGCCGCGGCCCTCTTCCGCGCGGGCGAGGTGCTGGCGCATGGCGGGCAGGTGGTCCGAACAGGAGATGTGTATATGGCCGAGGATCAAAGCTTCGAGGATCTGAGAAGCCTCTATGCGGAAAAGCTCGCGCGGGTGCAGGGCATGATCGCAGAGAAGTCTGACGCGGAACGTCCCGTGTTGGAAAAACGCCTCATCGAGATCCAGATGCAGGTCCAGCACATGCAGCCTCTCGGATTGCGGTCATCCACGCTGTCAGAGACCCCCTCGGAGGGCGGGATCTATTCCGAAGCCAATATCGACGCCAGCCAGCGCGAGCGTCTGGCAGAGCCCGATCTGAGATCGCGCATTGACGCGGCACTACGGGGCACCGGGATCAGCACATCGGAAGTGGTGGCCCGGATCGAGACGGGCGCCTCAAATGCAGCGCTCGAGCATCAATGGATCGCCAATGATCTCTCCAAGGTGGCTGAGGCGCGCGATCTGAACCTCGAGCGCCGCGCCGATCTGGAACAGGCGCGTGACATCCTGAATGACGTGCATGTGGAACTTGGCACGCTGTTGGAGCGCGAGAACGTGCTGCGCCGGGATGGCGTCATGGAAGCAGAAGCGGTCAGCGAGCGGTTCCATTATCACCGGGACGCGGTCCGGGCGATGGAAGGGACAATCCGTCAGGAAATGCGCGCAGACGGTCTGACAGCGCAACAGGTGGAGGACCGGGACTGGGAGGTTGTCTCACGGGCGGAGCGCCGGATCGAGACCGAGCAGCGCGCGTATCTCGCAGCGCACCCGGACCTGCTTGCACGCCCAGGCGATGTGATCGACCGGTCTGAGCCCTATAGAGAGACCATCACCGATGCGGCCCGCGCCAGCGAGATCGTTCGTGAGGTCGACCGCATCATGGAGGGACGCGATGTCCGCACGCCTGTTGCGGATGCTGTCGCAGATGACTTGCGCGCGCGCTATCCGGACATGCCGTCCCACCTCGCCCGCGGGCTTGGCGCGACCTATGCGGCCGTCGTCGAGATCCGGGACACGGAGGCCATTAATCAGGTCCGCCGCGAAACCGAGATGCGCGACGGGCTCGGGTCTGGCACGCGCGACGCACTCCTCGCAGCCCGCGGTCAAACTGCTTCGCAGTCTGGCCGTGCCGACCGCCTCGCACACGAGATTGCGCGTGTTCTGGACCATGAGCGGGCCGGGGAATTGTCCGCGCCCTTCGAGACCGAGGCGGAGCGGGACGCCTTCCGCGACGAGATCGCGCGGGTGCTGGACGTTCGCCAACTCGAGCGGCTCACATCTGGCGATGCGGATGCGCTGGAGAAGGTTCTCGAGGACCGCCTCGACCGGCTCTATGTCGCTAAGGTCTACCTGCAATCGGATGCAGCGACGGCCAACACGGAGGCCTTGCGCCAGGTGGTCGATGATCTTGCCGACACCGAATATGAAAAACACCGCGCGACAGACGTAGATGGCGAGACCGAGCGGGGACAGGTCCATTGAGCGCGCCCATGGGAAAGGCGCGGATCGCCACAGGGGTCTTTCTGGTGACGCTGGTGACCGGGGCCATGGGCTATACCATCGCCTCTGCGGTGCTGACCTATCAGGATCTCGGCTTCGGGGCCGAGATCGACTTTGCCTATATCGCGCAGAACTATCTGGCGATCCTCGATCGCCGCCCCGAGGACGCGCAACTCATTCACCTGATCATCGGCAGCTTCGCCGCCGCCGGCCTGATGCTGAGCCTCGCCCTCTCGGGGTCCGCCCTGACACGCTTTGGCCAGACCCATTGGCAGACCGCGCGCGAGATGAAGGCCAATGGGTTCTTCGGGGCACCAGGGACCGGGTTCATCCTCGGCAAGCTGGGGACGCCGGGCTCCCGCGCCAACTACATCTGCTCCAAGGTCTTCCCCCATGCGCTGATCGTGGCCCCCACGGGCCGCGGCAAGACCACGGGCTTTGTCATTCCGAACCTGCTGACCTGGCAAGGTTCCGCCGTGACGCTCGATGTGAAGGGCGAATGTTTCGAGGCCACGGCGCGGCACCGCGCAGCCCAAGGCGACAAGGTCTATCGCTTTGACCCCACCGATTGGGAGGGCAAGCGCACGCATCGCTACAACCCGCTCCTGCGCATCTCTGAGTTGAAAGATCCCGCGCGCCAGCAGATGGAACTGCAGCTCCTGGCGACGCTTTTTCTGCAAAGCGACAATGACCGGGTGCAGGGCCTCCTCAAGGGCGGGATCGATCTCTTCGTGGCGGCAGGCCTGCTGGCCTTCCAGCGCAAGCGCCCCACCTTGGGCGAGATCTATCGGATCGCGGCCTCGGGTGGGAACAAGCAAAAGGAATATTTCGCGCGGGGCCACGAGGTCGACAACCGGGCGGCCAAGCTGATCTTCACGCGGCTCGCTTCGACCAACAACGACACTCTGACCTCCTATGTCTCGCTCCTGATGACCTCGGGGCTCGACCAATGGCAGAACCCGGCCATCGATGAGGCGACGGCGGTGTCGGACTTTGATTTCCGGACGATCCGCAAGAAACCCTTCTCCGTCTATCTCGTGGTCCAGCCGCTGATGGTGAAGCCGCTCGCGCCGCTGATCCGGCTCTTCTTCTCCGATCTCCTCTCCGCCATGCAGGAAAAGGATCCGGGGCCGGATGAGCCCTGGCCCGTAATGATCATGCTCGACGAGTTCAATCGCTTGGGCAAGATGCCGATCGTGGTCGAGAGCATCGAGACGCTGCGGACCTATCGTGGTCACCTCGCTGTGGTCACCCAAACCATTCCCGCCCTCGATGAAATCTACGGCGAGAACACCCGCCGCGCGCTGCAGGGCAACGCGGGCGTGAAGCTCTACCTAACGCCTTCCGATGAAAAAACCGTCGAGGAGCTCAGCAAGGCGGTTGGCAAGACCACGAAAACCGTCGTCACGCGCTCTCAGTCCATCGGCAAAAACCCCTTTGAAGGCCGCAGCCAATCCACACGGACCGAAGAAAGTTCGCTGTTGCCCGAAGATGAAGCGCGCCGCCTGCCGCTCGATGAAATCGTCATGGTCATCGATGCCCAGATGCCGGTCCGTGCAAAGCGGATCCAATATTTTGACGACCGGCTGTTCAAGGCGATCCACGCGGCACAGACGGGGGAGCTGCCGTTTCCGAAGCCGGGGGGAGGTGGGTCACAGGGCAATCTGCCGCTGAGTGTGCGCGCCATGCCGATGACGCCGCCTTCCAACGGACGAAGTGGACCTGACGCTGTTGTGGAAACCGCACGCCAAGATATTGGCAGTCAAACGTCAGAGCAAACTGACGTCGCCCCAAGAAAGACCGCGCCTGTCGTTCAAGCCGTTATCGCCGAGGAACAGCGACAGATGGAAATGGATTTTGGGGGCCAGGTTGCGGATGCCGAGACAGTGGGCGTGGATGATGAGGCACAGATGCGCTCTGCACTCGATGGCTTGGACGACATGGAAGCTATGCTGCAGGAGGGGGGTGGTGAAAGGATGGTTGCTCGATAGGGTGGCGAGGATGGTATGTGGATCGGGCAGGGTGGCGAGCAGACCTTCGCTGCGTTGGCACAACTTGGTTCGTAAGGCGAAGAAAGTGCACATCCGTTTGACCTGATCGCGTCGCTATGTCAAAGACCAGCCGAACTAACATTGATGAACTTGCGCGTTATGTTCTCTTTTTGTTCGGAAATTCGTGAAGGGGCGTAACACATCATGGCCAAGCCATATGCATCGGAAATGGAGCAGCTAAATGCGACGCTGGACTGGCTTTGCCAGGCTGATATTTCGGGGTTGACCAAATCCCTTAAGGCCTCAAGCGATCTGCCAATGGTCGCAATAGGATCAGGCGGCTCATTGTCTGCGGCCCACGGTTTGGCGACCAATCACCGTCAGTATGCCGGAAGGGTTTCAAATGTAGCGACACCCCTTGAGGTAGTACGCGAGCCCATCGATGAGCAAACCGCGAACTGGTTGCTGAGTGCGGGTGGTCGCAATGTCGACATCCTGGCTGCAGCAAAAGCATTGATCGACCGAGAGCCAAGACAATTGACCGTCGTGACAGGCCGCGACGATACCAAACTGACAGAGCTTTGTCGCGCTCACCCTTTTGTTGATCTGCATATTTTCCCACCCCCTGCAGGTAAGGACGGGTTTCTGGCCACAAATTCTCTTCTTGGGTTTACCGGTCTTTTGCAGCGGGCTTACATCTCATTGTTTGGCCAGCCCGAGGATTGGGATGAGATAGTTTCTGTCTTGAGATCAATGAGTGATCCAGCGTTCTCCCATAGCTTGGATTTAGATAAGCATGCCGCACCTCTGTGGCAACGTACAACGACAGTCGTCCTCTATGGTCCCTCAACACGGCTGGGCGCGATGGATATTGAGTCCAAATTTACGGAAGCAGCGCTCGGCTCAATCCAGTTGGCCGATTTTCGCAACTTTGCACATGGGCGGCATCATTGGCTTGCCAAGCGTGGTGCCGATAGCGGCGTGTTGGCGTTGGTCGCTCCCGAAGACAAAATGCTTGCCGACAAGACAATGGCACTTTTGCCGGATTATATTCCTAAGCTCTCGCTTGATTTACCCGGCGGCGGTGCTGCTGGTCTGGCCTCATTGCTCGCCGCATTCAAACTTACAGCACTTGCTGGCCTTGCGCAGGGCATTGATCCCGGTCGTCCGGGCGTTCCAACGTTTGGGCGCAAACTGTATAAACTGACGCCGCCAAAGACCCCCAAGCGGAAACCATCACATGGGCTCTCAGGCAGAGATATTGTTGCGATTGAACGCAAAACCAAGCAGTCCGTGGATCAATTGGTACGCTCAGGATCTCTGCAGTACTGGCAAAATCAACTAAATAATTTTCGTGAGAGGCTTCTTACGAAAACCTTCGATGCGATTGTACTCGATTACGATGGCACTATTGTTGAAACGCGTTCACGCCTTGATCCGCCCAGTGAGGGCATTGTCGAAAAGCTCATTGAGATGCTTGAGGCAGACATTTGGGTCTGTTTGGCAACTGGGCGAGGTAAGTCTGCACGGATCGATCTGCAAAAATGCATCCCGAACACACATTGGGAAAAGGTTCTCTTGGGTTACTATAATGGGGCGGAGGTCAGCTCACTGAGTGACGATTTGGTCCCAAATGGCGAGGCGAGAGCCTACGGCGAGCTTCATGCAGCTTCAGCACTGTTGAACGTCAATGGTTTGATTTGTGCAATTTCTGAGCAAGAAGACAGAAACCATCAAATCACCCTTACAGCCAAAAGTGGTTACAGTGCTGCTCATTTGTATGAAAGCGTCGTTGAACTTTTATCCGGCGCAGGCTTGGCCCGGCTGGCGATGGTCCGGTCAGGGCATTCGATCGATATCTTGGCTCCTGGGGTATCCAAGCTCAACGTTGTTGACGCTGTGATGCAAAAGATTCCAAATGCTTCGATCTTATCTATCGGAGATAGTGGCGGCTTGAATGGAAATGATTATGAACTTTTGTTCCGCCCCCATTCTTTGAGCGTCGACAAAATTAGCGCTGACCCGAAGACTTGCTGGAATCTTGGGTCGCAAGGACAGCGTGGCCCTAAAATTCTCGCTGAGTATCTCGATGCCATCATCTGCTCAGAGGGTTCATTTGAGTTTCGCTCGGGAGCACTGAAATGAATCAGGACCTTGCCCTAAGAGTCATGGGCGACATAATGCAGTGGGATGATGACGAGTCGCGAAAAGAATTCAGCTGGCTCAAACTCATGGCCCGCCTCAAATATGACGGTTATCGAGACTTTCAGGCGGGAATGCGCTTTACCGAAAGTTTGGCCACGTGGCTGCAGCAGTTCGATCAAGACGAACGCAAGGATGCCTATAAGTTCGTCAAAGAACGTATGGTTTATGTGGGTCCTGGAGAGGTCCGTCGTCTGGTTGAGCAGTTTTTTCCTAATACGATCCGTCAGCGGATTGTTCAGACTGTCGCGTCAAATCTAGGCATAAAGCCTTATACCGTTCTGACAAACCCAGATGCCGCTGCGGCAATTAAACGGCTCAGCCGCCAGACGCTTGTCTTGGGTTTAAGTGACGGGGCGCGAATGGACATTGTGCGCCATGCCAATGTGGGACGTCTGAGCAACGAACAGCTTGTTCTCGCGCCGCAAATCGATACTGAAAAGTGGAAGGATCTCCTCAAAAACCTGCGCGAAGATCTTGAAGACCCAGATGCACTCTTCAAAATCATCTACCTTGTCGATGATTTTGCGGGCACAGGCACATCCTTTCTAAGATACAAAGAGGAAGACAAGAAGTGGTCGGGGAAGCTCAGTCGTTTCCGAACGTCTCTGTTCAATGCGATCAGCGATCCTGAAGTTGGAGACATTGTTGCGCCTGACTGGCAGCTCTGTGCGCATCACTATATGGCAACAGCAAACGCAAAGGCGAAAATGGCCGCCAGCGAAAAGACTGCTCGCCAAGATATGAAGCACAAAAGCTGGCCCGAAGAAGTTCATTTGTCGTTTGCTATGGTTTTTGACGAAAAATTGCCGATCACAGCAGGTGCGGACGATGCATTTATCGCCCTAGCGAACAAGTACTATGATCCTATCATTGAAACCAAACACACTGCTGTTGGTGGTGTTAAGCATCTTGGTATGGGATACGGGGGATGCGCTCTACCGATTGTGCTTGAACATAATACCCCAAATAATTCAGCAGCCCTACTTTGGGCTGAAACCACTGGCAAAACCAAAGACGGCGCCACACCACCTGCCATGCGTCCTCTTTTTCGTCGCCGCCAACGGCATGTGTGAGGCTTAGAGATGTCAAATCCCTTTGAAAAAAGAGCATCTGAATATCGTCGTGACGACGAGGCGTTCTTGCCGCTCGTGACGCCGGATCCGCTCATCACTTTTTTCAAGAAACATGCGGATGACGGAAAATTATATGACCAATTGTCGGTCATTATTGGAGCGCCGGGCAGCGGCAAAACCACCATTGCGCGCCTCTATCAATATTCGACTCTAAAAACGTTGCTCCGGCACGAAAGCCAGATTAACTTTAAACCTTTGGTTGATACGTTGACACAATGCGGTGCGATAAAAGACAGGCAGCCCATTCTCCTTGGTGGTCGCGTTCCGCTAGAATCTGAATACCGGGATTTTTGGGAGTTCCCCTACCCTGATGATCTGAAGTGCAAATTGATGTTCGCGCTCATTCAAAGCAGGACGATCCTTTCATGGATCAGCAACTTGACAAACACAGGTGTTGAGCTGGACCAAATCTCGATTGTGCCGCGTGGTGATGCGGTAGCCGCATTGGCAGCGATTGGCGGCATTAAAGGACGCGATTTGTTTCTCAAGGCGCGCACCATCGAAGAGCAGATTTACAACATATCTGCCGCCCTGTTGCCACCAGCAATCGATGACATCGATGATGAAGCCGCCGCTGCTTATCATCCGTTTGATGTTATTGAGCACTTCGAGATCACCGTCGACGGGGATACCAAGGTTTTGCGCCCATTGGTGATATTTGATGACGCGCACAACTTGCATCCAGAACAGTTCACTGCGTTTCGGGAGTGGTTAGCAAGGCGTGAACTCAAGATTTCGCGATGGGTTCTGACCCGTATGGATGCTTTATCCCCGGAAGATGTTTTGTTGGCCCAAAGCGAAGGAAATACGACGCGTCCGGGTCTAAAGGACGCGCGCGAATTGAACGTTATTTGGATGCAGAGCCAAGATGATCGTTTCGGCAAACGCAAAGCCTTTCGCAAGATGGCCAAAGGGATGGCCACCCGTTATTTGCGCCAGATGGACGTGTTTTCGCGTCGTGGAATTTCAGATTTGGCGGACTTTATCGGCACGCAACCTGATATGATTGCACCAAGCAAACTAGAGACTTTGGCGAGTTCAATCGATACGCTCCAGCACAAGAATGGAATATCTGACAAGCGCCGAAAGATCCTTGAGGCGCAGGTTTCTGAATACTTGGCGGGCACTGGGCATGAAAGCAAGGACGTGGCACTGGCTATCCTTTCAATTCTGTTTCACCGGTATCTCAACCGAGTGCCCCAAAAAGGTCTCTTTGATGATCAAGAAGACGATGTCGAACCCAACAGGCCGTTGACGGTTGATGGTGGTATCGCAGATGGCGCAAAAGTCCGTCTTCTTCACGATTTTGATCGTCCATATTACTATAATATTGACGCGTTGTGCGATGCAAGCTCAGAGAATGCTGAACAGTTTCTGCATCTCGCGTCGACGCTCGTAACCCAGGCTGAAACTCAGTTGATCCGCGAAAAACCGGCTTCTTTGTCCAGCAGAGACCAAAACCGGCTACTTCGAAAAAAAGCTGGAGAAATTTACCGAGGCTGGGACTTCCCTCACAACAGGGAGGTCAAATTGTTGGCCGAAGGCATTGCCAAACAATGCGTTGCAAAGTCTCTTGAAGGGAATGCGTCACTGGGTGGCGGTGCTGGTGCAGGAGCATTTGGCATTCTTCAAGAAGAATTCGATCAAATACCGAAAAGGCACGAAGAGCTGGCTAGGGTCCTGAAATTTGGGGCAGCTTACAACGCTTTCGTTCTTGTTCAAAACCACAGCACTAAAAATCGGATGTGGTGCCAGATTGAACTCTGCGGAGTTTTGCGCGTGCACTTCGGCCTGTCGCAAACACGCGGTGGCTTTTTGGAGCGCAATACAGACGACCTGTTGTCGATGTTGAAGCCAAATTGATGGGAGCGGGCCGTTGAGGTGGGATCAATGCATCGCCCATTTTGGGCATGAAGTAGCGGAGTTTGCTGAGGACTATTTTGCTGCAGACCATCGCAAAATCTTGCTGATCGCAGGCGCTGGCTTTGATCCGAGATCAACAATGGTTGCTCAGTGCCTTGTGGACGCAGGTACGGCGCTCGACGCGGTCCTGATAAAGGAAATCAGACCAAAACCGAGGCAAAACCTAAGAGAGCTTGCAGAAGGAAATAAGTCCGATCTCGAAGACCTTTTGCACAACAACAAAGTCATTGAAATTGAAATTTTCGGTACTGACAACGCCGTTGTTGGCGGCCGTAACGCTGTAAAAGCGCTTCATAACCTGAACTACGACTATTTTACCGACGTGGTTGTTGATATCAGTGCGCTTTCGATCGGGACAAGCTTTCCGGCGATCCGGTACCTGACGCAAAGGATTGATGCCGGATTAAAGCCGGGGAACTTGCATGTTTTTGTCACCCATAACCCGTCTTTGGATGCTGCAATAACACATATCCCTAGCGATGCCCCTGGCTACATTCATGGTTTTCGTGGCGGAACGTCCCTCGATAGTTCTTCGAAAGCTGCAAAGCTATGGTTGCCTCAATTAGTTCCCGGTCGCAGACCGGCACTAAACGCTCTGCACAGCTATTTGGAACCACATGACACGTGCCCAATCGTTCCCTTTCCGGCGGCAAATCCACGGCAGGTCGATATTTTGGCGGAAGAATACATCGTCGAACTGGAAGACGCATGGGAAGTAGATACTCGAAACTTGGTCTATGCAGACGAGTCCAATCCGTTGGATTTGTACCGGACAATCCTGAGCCTGCACGAATTGAGACAGCGCGTATTTGAAAACATCGGTGGTTCGTTGATGGTCTTGTCTCCTCTTGGGAGCAAGATTATGGCCATCGGAGCGCTATTGGCTGCGATGGAGAGGAACCTACCGGTCGCATATCTAGAAGCCATTGGGTATGATATGGTGGTTGGTCGATTGCAAGGTAACGCTGAACAAAAGCTTGTTCATCTTTGGTTGGAAGGTGACGCCTACCCGCAGCCAAGGCCCAAACTAAAAAGTAACGAAAGTGCCAAGAATGACATCAATTGAAGCCCCTAAAGCCTTTGGTGCGGGTCTGATCGCTTTGGACCTGGTGCTCGGCATGGACCCGGCTGCGCCTGTAAAATCTTGGACAGGCGGAACATGCGGAAACGTGCTTTCAATTCTGGCATTTCTTGGCTGGAAGTCATTCCCCATCGCTCGGATGAACGGTGATGCGGCCTCTAAGCGTGTTTTGGCTGACTTGGCAAAATGGGGCGTACAATTGGATTTTGCCCAATGTGAGCCGACAGGTCATACCCCCATTATTGTTCAGCAGATCAAATCTGATCGCGATGGTAACCCGACCCACAAATTCTTATGGGCTTGTCCGTCTTGCGGAAAACATTTGCCGCGTTTCAAGGCCATAACCGAAGCTGCTGTTGACGTGGTGGCACCGCATATGGACGACGCCTCAGTCTTTTTTATGGATAGGCTGTCACGCGCGATGCTGACACTCGCAAAACTAGCTTTCGACAACGGTGCTGTGGTGATTTTTGAGCCGTCGGCGAAATCCGATCCGAAGCATTTTGCCGAAGCGTTGAAAATCACACATATCTTGAAATATGCCGAAGAGCGCTTGGCCGATCCAGGCAACGTGTTGAATGATGATAGTTCTGTTCTTCTTGAGATCCAAACTTTGGGTGAACATGGTCTCCGTTACCGCTCCAAAACGGATGGAAAAGCTCAACCATGGACGCCGATGAGTGCATTTCAATCCATACGGCTAGAAGACACATGTGGCTCAGGTGATTGGTGTACAGCTGGTATCATTCACAAGCTTGCCACCGGAGGTTTTGAAAGGTTCAGCAAACTGGGACCAGATGACTTTTCGGAAGCCCTTGCCTTTGGACAGGGTCTTGCCTCTTGGAACACACGATTTGAAGGAGCGAGAGGCGGAATGTACTCAATGACTTTTGGTGAATTTGAAGAACAGGTTTCAGATATTTTGGCGGGTGATGTTCGAAGCCTTCCTGAAAAACCGATGTCTAAGGACGTTCAAGAGTCCGTAGAATGTCCTGCCTGCGCCTCCCAAGCGGTGTGATCTTCCAAAATCCTTAGGATTATAGGCCGATGTCGCTTTGGTGCTACATAAAAGTCGGGCTTGCCCACGCTGCTGTATTCAATAACAAAAAATGCTTTGCTCTTCGCGAAGGTCTGGTCTGAGGACGCAGAAACGTCACGTTGCTATTGGTTCGAATGTCCAAAATGGGCCGTCATCGTCGCCCAAGCCGTCCCAATCTAGCCAGCTGCGCCAGCATTTTTGACCCCGAGTCTGCGGACCCTGTGCCGCCTGCGGAACCCGTCTGCCCCATGCCTTGCCTCACGGGCATCTGCTGCACGCCAAAGAACTGCCGCGCCCTGAGGGCTGCGTATTCTGCGCCACTGGCCCCGCCGATGAGGTAGCGATTGTAGGCCTGCTGGCCTCCCATGGCGGCGCGAGCGAAGCTGTATCCGCCACCGAGGCCGCCGGAGAGGGCAGGCATCATGATATTGCCGGAAATCGCGCGGACGATGAAGGGTGTTGCGATTATGAACCCTTTGGCCATGAGCACCATCATAAAGAAGGGTATGAGCGCGCCGATGTTGGAAGCCCCTTCCGGATCACCCAACTCGCCTATGAGAGCCGAGGCCACCCCGGTGATGGTCGCGAAGACCCCTGCGACCACGATAGGGTAGATCGCGAAGGAGATAAGCGCGGATAACCAGCGCGCGAAATAATCCTTGGTGACCTCGAAGAGGGTCAGGAAGATCATCACTGGGGCGATGCCAATCAGGAGCGCGATCATCAGGCGGGAGGCCACGAGGATGAAGGCGGCCAGTCCGCCGAGGATCGAGAGCAGAAGCACACCGACTATGTCGAGCATGGCACCGGCCATCCAGTTCAGCTCGGACCCGGCAGCGTTCAGATAGTCGCCCAGCTCCGCGATCAGCCGGTCGAATTCTTCAGCGAAGGTGCCTGAAGGGCCCGGGCTGCCGCCGCCGACGGAGGCCACGAGCGCGCCCGCGATACTGTCGATCCCATAGAGAATGGCAGACGAGAAGGCGTTGAACTGCATCCAATTGGTCGCGAATATCCCGATGAGTCCGATCTTGACCGCGAGCCAGAAGGCT
>JAJFGM010000071.1 GCA_021776145.1 Kiloniellaceae bacterium
CCGCCGCCAATCGCCAAGCCGTTGAGCGCCGCGATCACCGGTTTGTTCAGGTTCCAGTTTTCGGTCAGACCGGCGAAACCGCCGTCGCCGTATTCGCCGTCCTCCCACCAGTTTTCAAGCTTGGCGTCCCCGGAATTAAACGATTTCAGATCCCATCCGGCCGAAAAGATGCGTTCGCCGGCGCCGGTGAGAATGCCAACCCTGAGCTCTGGATCGTCGCGCAAAGTGGCGAAGGCGGCGCCGAGTTGCCGGCTGAGGTTATGGTTGATCGCATTGACCTTGGGGTTGTTGAGAGTGACTTCCAGCACGCGGCCGGAGCGCTTGACTTCCACCAGTTGCGTCATAGTCGCGGACTTTCCCAATTATTTTGTGAACCCGCCTTAGACAAAGGCCGGCATCACCTCTTTGATGAAGAGCTCCAGGGAGCGTTTCTGCTCCGCCAGCCCCAGGCCCATGCTGGCATAGTAGATGAACTCGTCGACTCCAATGTCCTGATAAAGTTTCAATTTCGCGATGACCTCGTCGGGCGTGCCGAAGGCCATGTTCGCGTGCAGCATTTTTGGATCGTATTCACTCCGGTTCTCGATGCCCGCGAGGTCGACCGCCTTGGGGAAGCCGTCGGTGACGTCGCCGAGGTTCTTGAACAGGTTCTCGAACTGGCCGAGTTGACGTTGAGCCGCCCGCACCGGCACCTGCCAATCGTCTTTTTTGTCGTAGACGCAGGTGTGCCGCATCATGGCAAAGATCGGCCGGGCACAGCCTGGGTTGTCCGCCAGGGCCTGGTCGAGGCGGCCCTTGTAGAGCTCCGCCTCCGACATTGGCCGGGTCAAGGGCCAGGACATGATGTTGCACCCGTCCTTGATCGCGAAGTCATAGGTCACCGGCGCCCGCGCCGCCACCCAGATCGGCGGGTGCGGCTTTTGCAGCGGCTTGGGAACCGAAGTTGCCAAGGGGAACGACCAGAACTCGCCGTCGTGCTCGACATCGCCCTGCCACAGCGCCTTCACGACCGGCAGCATCTCCTGCATGTGTTTCCAGGCATCCGACTGCAGCAGTCCCGGATGCATGCGGTCGAACTCGCGCTGGTAGGCACCTGAGCCGATGCCGAATTCCAAGCGGCCGCCGCTCAGGCGGTCGGTCATCGCCGCCTCGCCCGCCAGCTTGATGGGGTGCCAATAGGCCGCCACGGCCACGGCCGTGCCAAGACGGATCCGGTCGGTATGGGCCGCCCACCAGGTGAGAATCTGAAAGGGGTTCGGCGCTATGGTCATTTCCAGCGCATGGTGCTCCGCCGCCCAGACGATGTTAAAGCCGCCCTGGTCGGCCATCTGCACCATTTCGAGGGTATGGCGTTCGACGTCGACCATATCGAGACCGGGATCCATACGCTCCATGTTGATGGCGAGCTGGAATTTCATGTGGGAGCTCCTTTTCAAGCGGACCGCACTGCCCTGATCATCGTTAGGTTTGAGGGCCGTCGTTTCAGACTTTTCGCCATGAGTCTAGTTAATCGACGGCCGCCTTTCAGCGCAGTCCAGACGCCGAGCATGTTGAAAGGGTGGGTCATCGGAGTCCGTCCGCGCTTCGATGTCGGCGACCGTCACGCTCTGCCAGGGTTTGGCGTCGCTCATGTCACATCGTCACTCAATCCAACAAAGACCTCCCTCACCTCGACGCCGGAATCGCACAACAAGGCGACCGTTGCCAAGTGGTTTTCGCGCACCTCCGTGCTCTTGTTCGGCCGGGATTGACGTCCATCTTCTTGACCAAGGGCGGTCTTCGCATCTTGTTGACCGCGAGCGGTCTTCGCGGGCAACGTGAGGACATTGGACTCCCCTTCTCGCTCGACAGGAAAGGCACAAGACAATGGCCAACGTCGCCGAGGCCCTGCTCTCGCGATTGCACGCCGCCGGAATTGACTACCTTTTCGCCAACGGCGGCACCGACTTCGCGCCGCTGATCGAGGGGCTGGCGCAGGGCAGCGCAAGCGGAGTGGCGCTGCCCGAGGCGCTGGTGGTTTCGCACGAGACCGCGGCGGTGGCCATGGCGCACGGCTACACCCTGGTGACCGGGCGGCCGCAGGCGGTGATGGTCCACGTCAACGTCGGCCTCGCCAACGCCGTCATGGGCCTGATCAACGCGGCGACGGACAATATCCCGATGCTGATGTGCTCGGGCCGCACACCGGTGACCGAACAGGGTCATCTGGGAAGCCGCAGCCTGCCGATCCACTGGGGCCAGGAAATGCGCGACCAGGGCGCCATGGTCCGCGAGTTCGTCAAGTGGGACTATGAATTGCGCGCCGCCTCGCAGGTCGAAAGCGTGGTCGACCGGGCCTTGGCCATCGCCACAAGCGCGCCGAGCGGTCCGGTTTACCTGAGCCTGCCGCGCGAGGTTCTGGCCGAGGAATTCGATGGCACCAGCGCCTCGTCGGCGGGCATGGCGCCGGCCTCGCCTGTCCGGCCCGACCCGGCAGCCATCGCCCAGGCCGCCGCGCTGCTGGCCGGCGCCGAACGACCGCTGATCATCGCCCAGCGCGGCAACCCGCAGGCGCGGAATTTCGAGCCGCTCGCCGGCCTGGCACAGGACTGGGCCATCCCGGTGGTGGAGTTCTGGCCGGTCCGCAATGCCCTGGCCAACGACCATCCCCTGCACGCCGGCTACGCCCTCGAACCCTGGCTATCGCAAGCCGACCTGGTGCTGGTGCTCGACGCCCTGGTGCCGTGGATTCCGCAGCAACAAGCGCCGCCGGCGGACTGCCGGGTCATTCAAGTCGGCCCCGACCCGCTGTTCTCGCGGACGCCGCTGCGTGGCTTTCCCGCCGACCTTTCGCTGGCCGGCGAGACCGCAGGCGTTGTCGCGGCCTTGGCCGAGACGCTGCGGCCACGTTTGGCGGACAAGCAGGGAGAACTCGCCAAACGCCGAGCGGATGTTACGGCGCGCATCGCCGAGGCCCGTGCGAACCGCCTGGCGCGCGCCCAACGGGGCGATGGCGCGCCGATGAGCCCGCAGTGGGTCAGCCACTGCCTTTCGCAAGCAATCGGGGCTGATGCCAATGGCGGCGAGGCCGCCGTCTTTTCCGAGCTGGCCTGCGATCCCGCGGCCATGCGCCTCGACCGCCCGGGAGCCTACTTCTCCCACGCGCTTTCCGGCGGCCTCGGCTGGGCGGTGCCGGCGGCGCTGGGGGCGCAATTGGCCGACCGCGAACGCCTGGTCGTCGCCTGCGCCGGCGACGGCTCGCACATCTTCGCCAACCCGGTCGCCTGCCACCAGACCGCCGAGGCCGCCGGTCTGCCAATCCTCACCATCGTCTTCAACAACGGCGTCTGGAACGCCGTGCGGCGTGCCACCCTGGCCATGTACCCCAACGGCGCGGCGGCACGGAGCAACGAGATGCCGGTGACCTCGCTGGCGCCCTCGCCCGACTTCGTGCGCATCGTCGAGGCAAGCCGCGGCTGGGGCGAGCGGGTCGAGCGCGGCGCGGATCTACCCGGCGCCCTGCAGCGCGCCATCGAAGTCATTCGCAAGGAACGCCGCCAAGCCCTGCTCGACGTTTCCGTCGTGGTGACGTAAGGGGTAACGACCGTCGGGCAAGAGCTAGCAGTACTTCTCCGGGCCGACCCATTGCCCAGGGGAATAGCGCTCGCCATGCGCCCAGCCGATCGGCAGCACCTCTTCGATGCGGTCCACATCCTCTGGCGTCAGCACCAATTCGCCACCGGCGGCAAGTTCCCGCAGATGCGCGACCGAGCGCGTGCCGGGGATGGCATGAATGTTCTTGCCCTGGTGCAGGATCCAGGCGATGGCGAGCGCCGCGGCACTGGTGCCCCTGTCTTTCGCCAAGGCGCGAAAGCCGTCGGTGATGGCGAGGTTGGCGGCGTGGTTGGGCTCGATGAATCGCGGATTGCCCTGAAAAAAACCGATCTCGGCGACTTGCGCCGGCGTGTGCGGGTGGTCGGTCAGCAGAGCGCGCCCGACCGGCGAGAAGGCGACGAGCGCGCAGTCCAACGCGGCGGTCGTTTGCAGCAGGCCAAGCTCGGGGCTGCGCACCGACAGCGAATATTCCGACTGCACTGCGGCAACAGGATGGACCGCGTTGGCACGGCGCAGCGACGAGGGCGCGATCTCGGAATAGCCGAAACGGCGGATCTTGCCGGCACGAATGAAGCCGGCCAGGGTTTCGGTGACCTCTTCGATGGGAATCTCGGGATCGCGCCTGTGCACATAGAAGAGTTCGACGCAGTCGAGACCGAGACGCCGTAGGCTGGCATCGAGTTCATGTTCCAGGTGCGCCTTGCTGTTGTCGAACTTTCTGGCGCCGGTCTCGGCGTCGCGGGTGATGGCCGCCTTGGTGGCGATCCTGAACAGCGTGTCTTTCCGCCCGCCCTGCTTGGCGAGGAAACGGCCCACAACCTCTTCACAGAGCCCCGTGCCATAGACGTTGGCGATGTCGATATGGTCGATGCCGAGGTCCAGCGCCGCCGCCAGTACGGCATGCGACTTCGCTTCGTCCGTCGGGCCGTAGAAGCCGCCAAATGACATCGCCCCCAGGCCGACCGCCGAGACCAGCGGGCCGCCCGGGCCAAGACTGCGTTTTTCCATATTTCTCCACCGGGTGTTCGAGTGCCGGCGGGTGGTGTACCACAGACCTGGGTTGCGGTCACGAGGGCCTATTGCGGCGCGCGCGCCAGGCATCGAACGACCAATGGTCGTTGTGGCGCAACAGCCACAGGGCGGCGAAGCCCGCAAGTATGGCCAGCGCCACCGCCTGATTGCGGTTCACGGGAAAGCCTTTTTCGATGACGAAAGGCGCCATAAGTTTGGGGAATATCACCGCCACGGTGACCGCGTGCATAACGAATCCCAGCGCGTAGCTCACCCCGCGCCACAGTCCCAGGGCGATCGCCAAGCATATGGCGATCTGTGCCCACCCCATGACGATTGGCATGATCTCGCCGATCTCGATGCCATGGAAATAGCCCCATAACTTTTGGTACTGCACGGGCGCCAGGATTTTGTTGACGGCCCAAACGAAAAGGAACCAGGCCAAACCGAGCCGCAGGAACAAAAGGCCGAGCGATTCTTTGGTTGCCATCTGTCTCGTCAGAGCTCCTGTAAAGCGGACAAACGCCTTGCCATGCCTATCTTGCGGGATCGATTCAGGCCGGCCATTTCACCGGCGTCGCCCCGTGGGCCTCGGTTTCTCGCCTTGCGAAGATGACAAAACGCCCCCGGCGGGGGCAAGATAAAAGGTCGGACCCTTTTCCATCGACTAACCGTTTCAGTTTCGGCCAACTGAACAGGCGCGCGCATGACGTCACCTCAAGATTCCTTTGCGACCGACCTCGATAAAGAGGTTAATAATCTCCTCCAACTCTATGATTTTTCCGATAAAACAGACGTTTCATTGCTCAGCGTATCGGAGAACCGGGTCTATCTGATCGACGATCCGGCGCGGCCCGACAAGCAGGTGCTGCGGCTCAACTCCGGGCGTCTGGCCTATCACACCGCGCCCTCCATTGCCTCCGAGTTGCTGTGGATGATAGCCCTTGCCGACGACACCGACGTCATAGTTCCGCGGGTGCTGCGCGCCAAAGACGCATCGCTGGTGCAGACCCTGTCCGCGGCACAATTCGGCAGACCGCGCCATGCCGCCATCTACGGCTTCTTGCCCGGCATTGAGCCGCCGGAGGATGCCTTGATCGCGGGCTTCAGGCGCCTGGGAGAGATATCCGCCCGCATGCATCTTCACGCCAAGGGCTGGGCTCCGCCGCCCGCATTCAGGCGTCACACCTGGTCGCCCGACGCGATCCTCGACGACGCTTTCGGCTGGGGGTCCTGGCGCGACGGCGTGAACATCAAAGGCGCGGCGCTGAAACTGCTCTCGCGGCTGGACGGCGTCCTGCGCCGGCGCTTGGCAGCTCTGCCGAAGGGAAAGGAGCATTTCGGCCTCATCCATGCCGATCTCAGACTCGCCAACCTGCTTGTCGAGGACGAGCGCACCGCGATCATCGACTTCGACGATTGCGGCTTTGGCTGGTACCTCTTCGACCTCGCGGCGGCCCTCAGCTTTCTGGAGGAGCGGCCCGACGTACCGGATCTCACCGACTCTTGGCTCGAAGGCTACCACACGGTGACCTCGCTGCCGGCCGAGATGGAAGCGGAGCTTTCGACTCTGATCATGTTGCGCCGCCTGCAACTTATCGGCTGGGTTGGATACCAGCACCAACATCTGGAGTTCGCGCGCGACATCGGCCCCGGCTTCACCGCCGAGTCCTGCCGGCTCGCGGAGGACTACCTAGGGCGTTTCGATTAAGGACGGGTCGCCGGCATCGCGTCGAACCTTGAGGACAGTCGCGGAGCGGGTTAGCTTGGCGCGGCTATGAGCGCGCTGCTGTGCAGATCGAGGAAACCGGCATGAGTGAAAGCAACGAGCGTCACTATCGCATCGCGGTGATACCCGGCGACGGCATCGGCAAGGAGGTCGTGCCCGAGGGCGTGCGGGCGCTGGAGAAGGCGGCCGGCGGACGCGGTGTCTCGCTCGACCTCGTCGACTTCGACTTCGCTTCTTGCGACTACTACGCCGCGCACGGTCGCATGATGCCCGAGGACTGGCAGGAAAAACTGGAAGGCTTCGACGCCATCTTTTTTGGCGCCGTCGGCTGGCCAGCGACCGTGCCCGATCACATCTCGCTGTGGGGCTCGCTGCTGCAGTTCCGCCGTCACTTCGATCAATACGTCAACCTGCGCCCGGTGCGGTTGATGCCGGGCGTGCCCTGCCCGCTGGTCGGCCGGCAGCCGGGCGACATCGACTTCGTTGTCGTGCGCGAGAATACCGAGGGCGAGTACTCCTCGATCGGCGGGCGCATGTTCGAAGGCGGCGAGCGGGAATTCGTCGTGCAGGAGACGGTGATGACCCGCCACGGCGTCGACCGGGTTCTGAAGTACGCCTTCGAGCTGGCGCGGCAACGCCCCAAGAAGCACCTGACTTCGGCGACGAAATCCAACGGCATCGCCATCACCATGCCCTATTGGGACGAGCGCGTCGAAGCCATGGCGGCGGGCTACCCCGATGTCGCCTGGGACAAATACCACATCGACATTCTAACCGCGAACTTCGTGCTTCACCCGAATTGGTTCGACGTCGTCGTCGCTTCCAACCTCTTCGGCGACATCCTTTCCGATCTTGGGCCGGCCTGCACCGGCACCATCGGCATCGCGCCGGCCGCCAACATCAATCCCGAAGGCGACTTCCCCTCGACCTTCGAGCCGGTGCACGGCTCGGCACCGGACATCGCCGGCCAGGGCATCGCCAATCCCGTCGGGCAGATCTGGACCGCCGCCATGATGCTCGAGCATCTCGGCGAAACCGAAGCGGCCGCCACGATCGTCACCGCCATCGAGGCGGTTCTCGCCGAACCCAGCGGCCGCACCCGCGATCTTGGCGGCAGCCTAAGCTGCGCCCAGGCCGGAAAGGCGATCACGGAGAATATCTGAAGCGCCGAAGACCTCATTTTGACAAGGCAAAACAAACATGACGACCATCACCTACCTGACGCGGATCGAGTTCGATTTCGGGCTGGCCCGAAGGCTGCCGGAGTTCTGCGCCCAACTGGGCATGGAAAGACCGCTTCTGGTGACCGATGCCGGCCTCACCGCGCTTGGGCTCGTCGCCGGCCTGACCGAGACCTTCGCCGCAGCGCCCGAGATCTTTGACGGCACGCCCGCCAATCCGACGGAGGCCGCGGTTCTGGCCGGGCTCGAAGCCTACCGTGCCGGCGACTGCGACGGCATCCTGGCGGTCGGCGGCGGCTCGTCCCTCGATCTCGGCAAGGCCGTGCGGCTGCTGGCCGTGCACGCGCCGCCCTTGGCGCAGTACGCGGCCGTCGAAGGCGGCATGGGCAAGATCCGCGGGCCCCTGCCGCCGATGATCGCCGTACCGACGACGGCGGGCACCGGGTCCGAGGTTGGGCGCGGCGCCGTCATCATCATGGCCGACGGCCGCAAGCTCGGCGTCGTCTCGCCCTTGATGCTGCCCGACCTGGCGGTCTGCGACCCGGAGCTGACTTTCGCGCTGCCGCCGCTCCTAACAGCGGCAACCGGCATGGACGCGTTGGCGCACTGCCTGGAGACCTTCATGTCGGCGGCGGTCAATCCGCCGGCCGAGGCCATCGCCTTTGACGGGCTGAGCCGCGGATACGCGGCCATTCGCACGGCCACCACCGATGGCGGCGACCGTCAGGCGCGCTGGGACATGATGATGGCCTCGATGGAGGGCGCCATGGCCTTTCAAAAGGGACTCGGCGCGGTGCACTCCCTGTCGCACCCCTTGGGCGCCTTGCCCGATGTGCAGCTGCACCATGGCACCCTGAACGCCGTGCTGCTGCCGGCCGTGCTGCGATTCAATCGTCCGGTCATTGGAAAAAAGTGGGAGCGGCTGCAATCCGCCCTCGAAGGCGACCCGGACGTCCGCATCGCGGCCTTGAACGAAGAGCTCGGCCTGCCGGCGACGCTCTCGGCGATGGGCGTCGAGCGGCAGTATCTGCCGGCGGTGGCGGCGGCGGCGCTGGGCGACCACTGCCACGCCACCAATCCGCGCGAGGCGACGCGGGTCGACTATCAGGCGATCCTGGAAGAGGCCTTTTAGAAGCGCCAACACGCGACCCCGATCCCCACCCAAACGCAATTGAGCCACCCCTCGGGGTGGCTCAATCAACTCGTTAGGCCGGCGCACCCCTGGGAGGCGCCGCCTAAAGTGGGCTACGCGATGGGACTTATGCGAACCACCAACGCTCGTGCGACTTGGCACCGTCATTGCCCCAGTTGGCCGCGACGGCATCCTGATGCGCAACACGCTTGTTCAAGCCCATGATGTAGTTGGCGAACATCGGCACGATGGCGCCGCCATCGTCATGGATGAGCTGCTGGGCCTCGAAGTACATCTTGCGCCGCTTGGCCTCGTCGAGTTCACCACGCGCCTGAAGCACGATCTGGTTGAACTTCTTGGCACCATCCGTGGTCTTCCAGGCCGTATCATTCCATTCGGTGGAATCGACATAGGCCGAGGAGAACATCCAGTCCTCGGTCGGACGGCCGCCCCAGTAACAGGCGCACCAGCCCTTCTTGTTCCAGACATTCGACCAGTAGCCGTCTTTCGGCTCGCGGACGATTTCAACGTCGATCCCGGCTTCCTTGGCCGAAGCCGCGATCAACTGGGCGGCATCGACGGCACCGGCAAAGGCGGCATCGGCGGCGGACAGCGGAATGGCTCCACTATGGCCGGACTTCTTGTAGTGATGCGCGGCCTTTTCCGGATCGAATTCGCGCTGTGGAAGGTCGGCGGCATGGAAGCGGTTGGCCGTCGAAATCGGATGATCGTTGCCCAGGGCGCCGTGCCCGAGCAGGATCTTGTCGACCATTTCCTGGCGCTTGAGGGAAAGTTTCAACGCCATCCGCAGGTCGTAGTTGTCGAATGGCGGGGTGTCGAGACGCATGGGGAAGGTGTAGTGCAGCGTTCCCGTGTTCTCCAGGATGTCGACGTTGGGCGCCCGCGCCAGGAGCGACACGGTCTTCGGATCGACCCGATCGATGGCATCGACATCGTCGTTCATCAGCGCGTTCTGACGCGCCGTGGTATCGATCAATGCCAGCATCTCGAACTCGTCGAAGTGAGCGGCGCCTTCCTTGAAGTAGTTGGGATTGCGCTTTGCGTTGACCCTGACGCCGGGCTCGAACTTGTCGATGATATAGCCGCCGGTACCGACGCCCGATGTCGCGTCGACCTTGCCTTCGCTTCCCTGCAGGATCACCAGGTGATAGTCGCTGACGATGTAGGGGAAATCGGCGTTCGCGGCGTCAAGCTCGAAGACGACCGTGTTGTCGCCATCCTTCTTGACGTCCGTAACGGATGTCAGGATGCCCTTGGCCGCCGATTTCGAATCTTCGCCGCGATGGTGATTGATCGAGGCAACGACGTCGTCCGCTTTCAGGGTCCTGCCGTTGTGAAATTCGACGCCCTGGCGCAGCTTGAAGATCCAGGTCTTGCCGTCATCCGCGGCGTCCCAGCTTTCTGCCAATTCGGGGATGAGGTTGCCCTCGTTGCTCACCTCGGTCAGGTGATTGCCGTAGACATAACCCAATGTCGTCGCAAAGCCGTTCTCGTAGGTCGCCGGATCGAGCGAATCGGTGGTCGATCCGTGGCCCACTCCGCTGCGGAATTTGCCGCCTTTTTTCGGGGTCGCGGCCAGGGCCTTGCCGGCCAACGATAGAGCCGTCGGCACGGCGACGCCGGCGGCGATCACCGACGTGATGAACTGGCGCCGGCTGATATCGCCGCGAGTCAGTTTGCGTTCTTGCTCGCGAAGGTAGTTCTTCTTGATTTTACTCATACTTGGACGTCCTCCCTGTGGGGTCATTTGTTTGCTTTGTAGGGCGCGGGATTCTTCCGTTTCCCACCCCCTAGATGCCTTCCTTAGGCAAATTTCTGCACAGTTTTGTGCGGCGCGCAACCGTATCCTGCCGTTGTGAGAGCTCGGTAGTCCGGTCGCGCCGGCTCGATTGTATCATCCTGTCGACGGCCTCCTCGATAGAACCGGCGACACTGTCTATTCAAAAAAAGGCACAATTTGGGCCAAAAAAATCGAACCACCCCCCGGGGATGGCTCGATTTCTGTCCAATAGGGGCCAATCGGCCCACGCGACCGCCGCAAAACGGCGGGTGTGGGCCAAATCGGTCGGCGTCCCTTGCGCCAGCCTTATGCGAACCACCAGCGTTCGGAGGACTTGGTACCGTCCAATCCCCAATTCGACGCCACGACATCGGGGTGCGCGACTTTTTTGCTCAGAGCCATGATGTAGTTGGCGAACATGGGAACCATGGCGCCGCCATCGTCATGGATGAGCTGCTGGCACTCGAAGTACAGCTTGCGCCGCTTGCCCTCATCGAGCTCGGCGCGCGCCTGCAGAACCAACGCGTTGAAGGTCTTGGCGTCTGCGGTGCTACGCCAGGCCGTGTCGTTCCATTCGCTGTCTTCGACATAGGCCGAGACAAACATCCAATCCTCGGTCGGACGACCGCCCCAGTAACAGGCACACCAGCCCTTCTTGTTCCAGACGTTCGACCAGTAACCGTCTTTCGGCTCGCGGACAACCTCGACGTCGATGCCGGCGTCCTTGGCCGACGCCGCGATCAGCTGCGCCGCGTCGACGGCGCCGGCGAAGGCGGCATCGGAGGCCGACAGCGGGATCGCGCCACTATGGCCTGACTTTTTGTAGTGGTGCGCCGCTTTTTCCGGATCGTACTCGCGCTGCGGCAGATCGCCGGCATGGAAGCGGTTGGCGGTCGAGATCGGGTGATCGTTGCCCAAGGCACCGTGGCCGAGCAGGATCTTGTCGACCATTTCCTGACGCTTGATGGCAAGTTTCAACGCCATGCGCAGGTCGTAATTGTCGAACGGCGGCACATCCAGGCGCATTGGGAAGGTGTAATGCAGCGTTCCCGTTTTCTCCATGATGGTCAGGTTCGGGGCCCGCGCCAGAAGCGCCACGGTCTTGGGATCGACACGGTCGATGGCATCGACGTCGTCGTTCATGATCGCATTCTGGCGGGCCGTGGTGTCGATCAGTGACAAGACCTCGAGTCCGTCGAAATGCGCCTTGTCTTCTTTGAAGTAGTTCGGGAAGCGCTTCGAGATGAGCCTGACGCCGGGCTCGAACTTCTCGATGACATAGCCGCCCGTGCCGATGCCGGCGTTCGGATCGATTTTGCCATCCACCGCCGGCAGGATCATCAGGTGGTAATCGCTGACCAGATAGGGGAAGTCGGCATTGGCCGCATCCAGCGTAAAGACGACGGTGTGTTCGTCGTCCTTCTTGACATCCGTCACCGAGCCGATGACGCCCTTGGCCGCCGATTTGGAGTCCTCGCCACGATGATAATTGATCGAGGCAACGACGTCGTCCGCGTTCAGGCTCTTGCCGTTGTGGAACTCGACGCCCTTGCGCAGCTTGAAGGCCCAGGTCGTGCCATCGTCGGAGGCATCCCAACCCTCGGACAGTTCGGGAACCAGCTCGCCCGAGGCGGCCACTTCGGTCAGATGATTGCCAAAGGAAAAGGCCGCAATCGACATGAAGCCGTTTTCGTAGGTCGCCGGGTCGAGTGAGTCGGTGGTCGATCCATGCCCCAGGCCCTGGCGGAAAATGCCGCCCTTATTCGGCGTCGCCGCCATGGCCTTGCCGGCCATCGACAGCGCCATCGGCACGGCCACGCCGGCGGCGATCACCGAAGCGATGAAGCGGCGGCGGCTGATCTCGCCGCGCGCCAGCTTGCCTTCCTGCGCGCGCAGGTAACTTTTCTGGTTATCAGCCATGTGTTCAGTCCTCCCATTGGATTTATTTGAAGGTCTCCGTAACGCAAGGCGAGCAGCGGCCTACTACCGCACCAACCGGCCTCTTACGCTTTACTGGCCTTCTTACCAGATTTTCTGCACAGATCGCTTTGAGAAGCAACACTTGTATAGAGTTAAGACAGGGAATAATCGAATTGATGTCGACAGCATTGATTGCATCGCTCGTCACTTCTGCTTAGAGTCCGTCAAAATAAGGTCGCAGTGCGCCAAGGGGCCAAACCCCGTCGGCAGCGGACCAGAAAGATCTTCGCCTACGGCTGACTGTCGAAGGGCGAACAGGGGGAGGAAAAGCTTGCATCCGGTCGTTTTAACCGTCCTGCAGCGATTGGGACTGGGCGTCGTAACGCTCTTCCTGGTGTCGCTGATCATCTTCAGCTCCATCGAATTGCTGCCCGGCGGTTTCGGCGAAGCCGTGCTGGGACAAGCCGCCACGGAAGAGACGGTGGCCGCCTTCCGCAAGGAGCTAGGTCTCGATAAGCCGGCTTATGTGCGCTACGTCGAATGGATCGGCGCGGTCATGACGGGCGACCTCGGCACCTCCTTTTCCGGACGTGCCTCGTCGGGCGTCGACCGCTCGCGCGCGGTTGTCGACCTGGTGGCGCCGCGATTATGGAACACGCTTTTTCTCGCCGGCATGACCGCGATCATCGCCGTGCCGCTGGCTCTCGGGCTCGGCATCACGGCGGCGCTGTACCGCAACTCGGTCTATGACCGCACGGTCAACGCCCTGACGCTGACAACGATCTCGTTTCCCGAATTTTTCGTCGCCTATCTGCTGATCCTCTTTCTCGCCTCGCTCTACAAGGTCTTCCCCTCGCTGGCCAACGTCGATGCCGATACGCCGTTGCCCGAGCGAATATATCGCGCGTCCCTGCCGGCGATGACGCTGACCCTGGTGATCGTGGCGCATATGATGCGCATGACACGCGCCGCCCTCATCAACCTTCTGGCCAGCCCCTATATCGAAATGGCCCGACTCAAGGGCGCCTCGGCTGGCCGTGTCATCCTGCGCCATGCCCTGCCCAATGCCTGGGCGCCGATCGCCACGGTGGTCGCCTTCAACCTCGCCTATCTCGTTGTCGGGGTCGTCGTTGTCGAAGTGGTCTTCGTCTATCCCGGTGTCGGCCAGCTTATGGTCGATGCCGTTACGACCCGCGATATTCCGGTCGTGCAGGCCTGCGCGCTGATCTTTGCCGCGACCTACATCCTCCTCAACCTCACCGCCGACATTATCTCCATCGTTACCAACCCAAGATTGCTGCACCCGCGATGACAGATTCAAAACAGGGCTATTCGGCAGCCGCAGAGGTCGGACAGGTCCGCACCCGCCGCACCGTCACTCAACGCGCGTGGATCGAACTCAAAAAAGCGCCAATCACCGCCTGGTTCGGCCTGATTGTCATATCCGCCTACCTGTTCGTTGCGCTTTTCGCTCCGCTGGTCGCACCGCACGGCGAGGCTCAGGTCTTCGCGACCCCCTATGCACCCTGGGGCGGCGAGCATATGTTCGGCACCGACCAGATCGGCAGGGACGTCCTGAGCCGCCTCGTCTATGGCGCGCGCAATACCATCGGCATCGCCCTGATGACGACCTTCCTGGCCTTCGCCATCGGCGGCGGCCTGGGGTTGGTCGCCGCCATCAACCGGCGCGGCCTCGACCAGTTCCTCAGCCGCTTCGTCGATGTC
>JAJFGM010000701.1 GCA_021776145.1 Kiloniellaceae bacterium
CGCGCTCGAGTAGCAGGGCTCGTATTCTAAGCCCTCCGCGGCCATCCCTTTATTGGCTGCGGCGGGGCCGTGCGCGCGCCCGCCGCCCAACATCCGCCACGCCGCGGTCAACGCGCTGTATGCGCGCATGACTCCTTGAATGCGGTGGCAGCTCCAAGCACACTCGCCATCATGATGGAAGAGCGAGTGGATTGTGTGGTTATCGGTGCCGGGGTTATCGGCTTAGCCTGCGCCCGGGCGTTGGCGCTGGCCGGTCGCGATGTTGTTGTGATCGAGGCCAACGAAGGCATCGGCATGGAAACCTCATCACGTAACAGCGAAGTCATCCATGCCGGCATCTACTACCCCGCCGGCAGTTATAAGGCGCGTTTTTGCGTGTCCGGCAAGCTGGCGCTCTATCGCTACTGCGACGAGCACGGAGTTGAGACCCGCCGCTGTGGCAAGCTGATCGTCGCCACCCGCGAAGCCGAAGTTGAGCTGCTTGCTGTGTTGCGCGGCAAGGCCGAGGCAAACGGGGTTCACGACCTGGAACTGCTGGACTCAGCGGCGGCGCAACGGCTCGAACCTGCCGTGCATTGCCTGGCGGCGCTCAATTCACCCACGACCGGTATCGTCGATACGCATGGCCTGATGCTCGCCTATCAAGGCGACGCCGAGGCGGCCGGCGCATTTTTCGCCTTTCGCAGCCCGCTTGTCGGCGGCGCGATCCGCGACGACGGCATCGCATTGGATGTTGGTGGGGCGGACCCTCTGCGGCTGGTCGCCGCGGCGGTGGTCAACTGTGCCGGGCATGGCGCCGCCGCTGTGGCGCGGTCTTTGTCGGGGCTCGACACCACAACCGTGCCACCTTGTTACATCGCCAAGGGCAATTACTTCACATTGACCGGCATTCTGCCGTTTCGGCGCCTTGTCTATCCGGTGCCCGGATCGGACGGACTCGGTATTCACAGCTGCATAGATCTTGCCGGCCGGCCGCGGTTCGGCCCGGATCACGAATGGGTCGAAGACATGAACTACGACGTCGATCCGCGCCGCGCCGAAGCTTTTTATGAATCGATCCGTCGCTACTGGCCGGATCTGCCCGATAACAGCCTGCAGCCAGACTATGCCGGAATTCGGCCCAAGCTGCAGCCCCCTGGTGGTGCGGCGCAGGATTTCCTGTTCCGTGGCCCGAAGGATCATGGTGTCCCGGGCTTGGTCAGCCTGTTTGGCTTCGAATCGCCGGGCTTGACCTCATCGCTCAGCATTGCCGGGCATGTTCTAGAGCTGCTCGGTTAATTTCGCCGACCGGAGTCGGGAACAAATCAGCTAAGCGGGTGACACAAGATGACGGCGCGCGACCAAACGAAGTCGCACGCCGTCTTGTCCTGTCCGTTTGGCTGGAGGATGAGGCGTCAGTCGCTGCCGCCGAAGAGGCTCTTGACGGCGTCCTTGGCACCTTCGGTGGCGCCCTCGACCGTTTCACTGGCGCCTTCCGTGCCTTCGGTCAGGACCTTGCTCGCGTTGCCGGCGCCTTCGCTGATCGCCTTGACCGCGCCGGCGGCGCTGCCGCCGAGCGCGTCAGTGATCGAAGTAAGGTCGATCCTGCCGACCAGAGAGGTTACCTGCCCGAGCACCGCATCGAGAGTCTGACTGGCCACTTCGCCGGGGCTGGCGCCACCTTCTTCCTTACCGATGTCGGTCAGGTGAACTTCCGGAAGATCGGCATCCAGCGTGTTGTCCATGAACTGGCTCGCCATGACGGTGACTTTGCCGTTCCTGAGGTACAGATTCTCGATGATCAGGTTCGGACCTTCCTCGCCGCCGGAGTCACTGCCGCCGCCGCCGCTGCTTGTGGACTTTTGGAAGGCCTCGACGTTCTCGCGGATCTTGTCGATGTTGCTGCCGCCCTCACCGATTTCATAGGTGACTTGGGGCGCGTTGATAAGGATCTCCTTGATGACGATGGGATCCTGATTCAGGGTCGACGTATCGACGATCACGCTGACCTCGCCGAACTTGAAGGCGCTGTCGGATTTGAAGCCGCTCGGGTTGGCCATATTAAAGCCTTTGAGCGTGCCTTTTCCGCTGGTCAGGTCGACATCGGCTCCGGTCAGGGTGACCTGCGTTTTCGTCACGCTTGAGCCTGTCGTCTCGACCGCGGTCTTGATCAGATCGCCAAGGAAGAAAAAGACAACGACAACGACGGCAATGGCGACTACGACGACGCCGCCAACGAGAATCAGAACTGCGCGTTTCATTCCTACTACCTCTCGATTGACTATTCACCGCATCCCATTTGGACACGGTAGACCTCGCTCATAGGTTGGCGTAACAATGATCTAGCTGCGGTCACGGATCCAGTGAGGAAACTACGTAGTGCGAAAGTACTCGCGCATCGCGGGCGGCGCGGCCCGTTGCCGCTTTCAGCACTTGGGCACGTCGTTTGGCGCTAGCAGCTCTGGGAGTTTCCGTTGTTATGCGACTGGGGTGCAATCCATTCGGGGAACCGAACCTTGCCGATGCTGTTGGTGTGGTGATGTTCCAACGGATTGCGTCATTCGCACCAGCGCAAATCCCTGGTCGCGCCGACCGCGGCGGGATTCGACCGGCCGTGGAGACACTGCGTCAATGGGTGCTTTTACCGGCCGCGACCAGGACTGCGATAAAAAAGACGGTGATGGCCCCGCTCGATAGCAGCAGGTAGGCGATTTCTCCCGTGGTCATGCGAGAACTCTCTCGATCCCGGTGGCGTGGCGTCCGATCCGGCGCTGCCCAGGGAAACAAAGGTAAGGACCCAAAGCGCAACCGACCTTGATCTGTGTCAATAACGCGACCGCCAGACGACTTTCAACGGCATGCCAAGTCGGCAATCGGAGCCCGGGCCTGTATGGCACCTGCAATGGTTATGCGACCTCCGTAGAGGGGCTATTCAAGATAGTGGCCTTGCTGGGAGAGTATGGTTAAGAAATTATAAAATAAGCGGTTTTGGGAATAGAGAGCTCGCTAAATGCTTGTAATAAAAAATTCAGTGGCTATGCTGCTGATTGCAAAAAATAAGCTCAAATAATCAACCATATGGCGTGGCGAGGAGGCTCGATGCTGGAAGATCATGCAAACAACGTGGCGCGAAAGGCGCACCCCATTGATGTGCACGTTGGCGGTCGGGTGCGGTTTCGAAGGGTCTTTCTCGGCTTTTCGCAGGAAAAATTAGCCAAGGCCCTTGGGCTGACGTTCCAACAGATTCAGAAGTACGAGCGGGGTGCGAACCGCATCAGCGCCAGCCGGCTCTACGAGCTTGCACAGCTGCTCGATGTGCCGCTGACGTTTTTCTTCGAAGGAGTCGAGGAGATTGCTGGCGAAAGAAACACCGCGGCGGCGATGGAATTGCGAAGCGGGACCCACTTTCAATCGATCGATCCAGATTTCGTCAGTCAAAGAGAAACCCTGAATTTGATCAGTTCCTATTATCGTATCTCCGATGCGGATGTGCGAACCGAGGTTCTGGGGTTACTAAAGAGTCTCGGTAGATCGGAAATCTGAGCTACCGCAACTCAGTCGATTGTGAAGGGATGCGCCGGTCAATTATCTGCGAAGAAATACAACTGTGAATTGTGTTAAATTCCTGCGAAAGGCTCGGTATCACCGAGTGAATCAAGCTGGTTCGGACGTTTTGACAGGAAAGAATGTCGAAGTCCGGGCGTGACCTCGCGGGTGAGTGGCTGCTTGCCGCAATAAAGTTGGATTTGGGTCGTAGAGGCGACCTCGATAGTGGGCGGACTGGAATTCGCAAGCCGTCGGGGAGAGCCTGAGGAGAAAATAAGATCGTGTCGGCAGTGCAGGACTATCTGGATTGCTTGCAGACGCAAGACGATCTCGATATCGGATCCCTCAAGCAGGGGCTTGCGGCCGCACTGGTGAATCTTGGTTTCGGGCATTTCTCCTATGCCCATGTGCAACCACCCCTAAACACGCGCATCCCGGAAGTTTTCCCCGACGGTGCGGCACCGGGCCGCGTTGTGCACGAATTCGTCGGAAACTATCCGAAGACCTGGCTGGCTCACTACTTCGCCTGCGAGTATCCCGATGCCGATGCCACTTTCCAGGTTGCAGCCGGTTCGGTCTTGCCATTCCGCTGGGATTCCTTGGATAGAAAGTTGCCGTTAAGTGCGCGTCAAAGCCAAGTGTTCGAAGATGCGCGCGAGTTCGGAATTAACAATGGCGTGACGGTTCCCATGCATGGCCCCGGTCGAGGTCTGGCGACGCTCAATTTCTTCAGCGATCTGCCGCAGGTCGAATTCGATAAGATTTGGGATGCCCATCAGAACGATTTCCTTAGTCTCGGTGCTTTT
>JAJFGM010000702.1 GCA_021776145.1 Kiloniellaceae bacterium
ACAGGCGCCGCTTCCTCATTCGAACAATCGGGTTCCGACATGAAGACTTTTTCAGCCAAACCCTCGGACATCGAAAAGAAGTGGATTCTGATCGATGCCGACGGCGTTGTGCTGGGACGTCTGGCCTCGCAGGTCGCCATAATCCTGCGTGGCAAGCACAAACCCAGTTTTACGCCGCACATGGACTGCGGCGACAACGTCATCATCATCAATGCCGGCAAGGTCCACCTGACCGGCAAGAAAACCAGTGACAAGATTTACTACTGGCACACCGGTTATCCCGGCGGCATCAAGCATCGCACGGCCGGGCAGATCCTCGAAGGCAAGAATCCCGAACGGGTGGTTGAAAAGGCGGTAGAGCGGATGATCACGCGCAATCGACTTGGCCGCCAGCAGCTCAAGAACCTGCGTGTCTATGTAGGCAGCGAACATCCGCACGACGCGCAACAGCCGGAAGTGTTGGATCTTGCCGCCAAGAACGTGAAGAACAAGAGGAGCGCCTAAGTCATGGCCGAGGACACTCAGACCCTGACCGATCTCAGCGATTTGGGCGAAGCGACTGGAGTCAAACCGGCCGCTGTCGTGGCGGAAGAGACCGTCGAGCCCAAACGCGATGCCCAAGGCCGTTCCTATGCTACCGGCAAACGCAAGGATGCGGTTGCACGCGTATGGATCAAGCCGGGCAGCGGTCGCGTTACCATCAACACCCGGGATCAGAATGTGTATTTCGCTCGCCCGGTGCTGCGGATGGTGATTTCCCAGCCATTCGAAATGACCAATCGTTCGAACCAGTTCGATGTCATTGCCACCGTCTCTGGTGGCGGCCTGTCGGGCCAGGCCGGCGCCGTCCGCCTCGGAATTTCGCGCGCGCTGACGAAATACGAGCCTGATTTGCGTCCGGTTCTCAAGCAGGGCGGTTTCCTGACCCGCGATTCGCGTGTCGTGGAGCGCAAGAAATACGGCCGCCGCAAGGCCCGCCGCAGCTTCCAGTTCTCGAAGCGCTGACCCGACGCTTTTGGCCTGCTGCCGCATTGGCGGCCCGGCCTAGGTCAAACATTTGCCAAGAAGGTCGCCGTCCTGGCGGCCTTCTTCGCATTTCAGCGCCATGCGCTTTTTATAGGGCGATGGCGCTGCGTTCGTGATCGCCTTAAAATTTCATGCCTGTGAACTCCATGCCTTTGCCTTGGCATTCGTCCGTCGAACTCGGCAGACTGCCGGTGAGGTACCGTTAACGCGGAGGGAGAGCCTTGAGTGAATTTCACGAGGTTCCGGTCATCGATGTCGGGGCTGCCGGCAGCGATGGTTCGGTGGCTTTCGCGCGCTTGGTCATGGAGTTTACGGCGGCTTATCGCGACGTCGGATTTGCTTACATCGTCAACCATGGGATCGAGCAAGCCACGGTCGAGTCCGTCTTTGCCGCATCGGCGCGATTTCATGGGCTGCCGTCGGCGCGCAAGTTGGAAATCGGGTTGAACGGTCTGCATCGCGGCTTCATCGCGATCGACACCTCGACCGACCGCAATTCGAAACTCGCCGAGGTGCGCAAGCCCAACCAAAGCCAATCCTTCATGATGATGCGCGAGGCCGGGCCCGACGATCCGGATGTCCGGGCAGGGGCCTTTCTCGCCGGCCCCAACCAGTGGCCGCGCGGCCTGCCTGGTTTTCGCGAGGCCGTGACCGCCTATAGCGACGCCATGAGCGGACTTGGCCGGCGGTTGATACGGGTGGTGGCGGCGGCGCTGGGGAGCGATGCGGCGAAGCTTCTCGCCGGCTTCGAGCGTCCGACGACTTGGCTGCGCCTGCTGCACTATCCGCCGCAGCCAGCCGCGAGCCCGGACGATCTATACGGCTCGGCGCCGCACTGCGATTTCGGCTGCCTGACCCTGTTGGCGCAAGACGATGTCGGTGGCCTGCAGGTGCAGACACCGGGCGGCCAGTGGATCGACGTGCCGCGGCTGTCCGGCGCCTTCGTGGTCAATGTCGGTGACATGCTGCACCGTTGGAGCAACGGTCTGTTGCGTTCGACTCCGCACCGCGTCATCAACCACTCTGGGCGCGAGCGCTATTCGGTGCCCTTTTTTTTCGATCCCAACGTGGCGGTGGAGATCGCACCGCTGCCGAGTTGCGTAACGGCACAGCGCCCGGCCGCCTTTGCGCCCGTGGTCTTTGGCGACTTCCTGCGCGCCGAACTGACGGCCGGTTACGATCGCCACAAGGCATCGGCGGCCGACGGTCCGGCCAGACGCCAGCCCCCCTGTGACGCGCCTATTCAATGATGACGAGGGTACGCACTTCGATGCTCTCGCGGGGCGGCGCGTCGGCGCGGAGTCGCGGCGGCGTGAAGGCACTGTGCGGCGTGAAGCGGGCGCGGCCATCGTCAAGGCTGTCCCAGCCCTTGATGAGAATGACCTCGTCGCTTTGCATCCGCGGCGCATAAAACCAGCGTTGACCCTCGGCATGCGCCAGCATGTAGATCTCGCCGACGCGGTCGGGAAAGACCTGGTCCGTGGCGATGAGGTCGAGCGGTTCAATGCTCGAGGCATCCGCGAGGACCAATGGGCTGCGTTCGACCGGGCCGCGGATCGGCCGCCAGACATTGACCTGGACGATGCGCGCGCCGGACTTGGCCAGGCGCGCGGCTTCCTCTTCGCCGAGGACGTCGCGCACGCGCCGTGGGCCGCTATCGACCGTATAGTCGACGTGCAATCGCGATGCCGGGCCGCGCAAGCCGTCGGGGTTGGGCGCGCCATCTGGGTTGTCGGAACGACGTGTGGCATCGAAGACCGCGACCTGGCTGGCATTGAAGTATTGCCGAAGCAGTGTTTCGAGTTCGGGGTAATAAACGTTTTGGATCGCCGAATCGTCGTAGAGATCGGTCACCGCGGTGGCATGCTTTAAGAGCACAAATCCCTCGCGCTCGAGCGAGAGATCGGCGGCATGCGGGC
>JAJFGM010000703.1 GCA_021776145.1 Kiloniellaceae bacterium
ACTTGCGAAACTCCGGGTCGAGCCAGGCGCCGTTCCAGCCCCAAAAGGCGCAGTCGACGTTCGCGCCGTGGTGGCGGGCCAGGCGGTCGCGCAGGTCGGTCGTCTCGAAAGCCACCTTGGCGCGGGCGATCTCCGTCAGGCCCATCTCTTCGGTGAAGAAGTGCGGCGCCATGAGAACCACACCCTTGAGGCGCGGATCCGCCATCGCCCCGACATAGACGGCGGCGATCGAGGCGCCGTCGCTGTGGCCGATCAGCACGCCGTGCTCGAAACCGACGGCATCGAGAAGGCGCGGCAGGACCGTGTGCGCCTCGTCTTGCATATAGGTCAGCGGCCGCGGCAGTTCGCAGGGGTCCGAAGCGCCATAACCGAGGCGCGAATAGGCCAGAACGCTGCGTCCCGTCGCCGCCGCCAGATGTTCGGGGAAGTCGCGCCACATGGCGGCACAGCCCAGGCCCTCGTGCAGCAGCACCAGACCGGGCGGCCCAAGCGGTCCGGCGCGGCGCACTTCGATGCGGCGCCCGTCGATGGTGATGAATGCGCTGTCCGTCACGAAGGGCCGTTTCCCCGCTGCCCGCTTCGGTTCAGGGTGGTCGCTGACTACTTGCCGGTGAACTCGATGTCGCCGTCGGGCAGGAAGTAGAGCACATAGGCGCTGCCGCCGGTGACGGTCGGCGAGTGCGCGCTGCCTGGCGGTTGCACGTACCAGCCGCGCCCCATGCCATCGAATTTGGCCGCGCCGGCAATCGGCATGATCATGCCGATCTCGCCCTGCGGATGGCGATGATGCGGCCCCTTGATATCTTCCATGCGCACGACGTCGACGCTGAAGCGGCCGGCGCTGGTGCCGGGCTTGACGATGCGCCCAAAACGGATGCCGCCGGCCTCGCGGGCGCAGAGCCAACCCTGGGCCTCGCCCTCGCCGCACAGCGCCTCGATCTCGGTGAAGGTCTCGCCGGACGCCGGATAGGCCGCGTCGAGGACGTCGCAAAGCGCCGCGTCGATCGCTTTGTCGGCCATGGCGCCGGCGATCTCTGCCGTCAAGTCTTCAAGTCTGGCCTGGCTCATGGGGTCTCCTCGCCTGATTCGGAAGCGGACTTCGCCGGACGATAACGCACGATTTTTCCGGCGACAACCTGGGGCCGGCGAAAGAGATGCGTCGTGACGCAAGTCTTGGCCGCGAGGTGTGCCGGTTGCGCGGAGGCGCGGTCAGTGGTCGTCGCCGCGGCCAACGATCGAGGTGTCCACCGCGGCGCTGCGTAGGGGCTGGAGAAGCATGCGGTCGAGCCGCAATTCGCCGGGCTCGCGGAAGTCCTCGAGGCCGATGGTCATCTCGTCGTGGCCGGCGGCGGGCTGTGCCCGGTAGGTGCCGAACAAACGGTCCCACCAAGGCAGGTTGAAACCGAAGTTGCTATTGGTTTCACGCCGCAGGATCGAATGGTGGACCCGGTGCATGTCCGGGGTCACGACGAACCAGCGCAGGCGGCGGTCGACCGATGCGGGGATGCGGACGTTGCCGTGATTGAACATGGCCGTGGCGTTGAGCAGGACCTCGAAGATCAGCACGGCCAGGGCCGGCGGTCCCAGCGCCGCGACGACCGCCAGCTTGATAAGCATGGACAACAGGATCTCGAGGGGATGGAAGCGCGCGCCCGTCGTCACGTCGAATTCAAGGTCGGCGTGATGCATGCGGTGCAGGCGCCATAGCAGTGGCACCGAATGAAACATCACGTGCTGTAGATAGATGGTGAGGTCGAGCGCCAAGACCGCCAGCAGGGCGCTCGCCCAGGGCGCCAGTGACAGGTTGTTGAGCAGACCCCAGCCGCGCGCCTCGCCGAGCAAAGCCAGGCCGACCGCCGCAGTTGGTACGAGCAACCGAAGCAACAGCGAATTGAGCGCGACGATGCCGAGGTTGCTCGGCCAGCGCCGCCAGCGCGGCTGCACCTGGCGCCGGCGCGGCGCCAGGACTTCCCACAGCGCCATGACGGCGAAGATGGCAATAAAAAAGCCGAGGCGGATCGCCGGCTCCTGCGCCAAGACAGCCTCTAGCATTGGCGCGGTCTCGGCACTTTCAGGGCGTTGGCCTTAGCGGGGTTTGCGCCAACGGAGCGAGCCCATAGGGTTTGTTGACTCAATTTCATCATTCTATTATTTAATTAAATGATGAAAATTTCAAGGATCGATCCATGAGCATTGAGCGCCCGAAACAGGCGGTCTTGGCGCAACTGGCCGAAGTCTCGAAGGCCATGGCCCACGCCAACCGGCTGGAGCTGCTGGAATTGGTCGCGCAGGGCGAACGCAGCCTCGACGCCTTGGCGGCGGCGGCCGGGATGCCGGTGGGAAACGCGGCGCAACACCTGCACAAATTACGGCGGGCCGGCTTGCTGACGACGCGGCGCGACGGAAAGCGCGTGCTGTTCAGTCTCAGCGACGACTCGGTGATGGACTGTCTCATGGCCCTGCGCCGTCTCGCCGAGCGCAACGTCGGCGAAATCCAGCTTGTCATGGATGCCTATTTCAGACAACGCGACAGCCTTGAGCCGTTGTCGCGCGACGAGGTCATGCGCCGCGTCCGCGACGGCTCGGTGACCCTGCTCGATGTAAGACCGGAAGAAGAGTTCGCCATGGGGCACCTGCCGACGGCGCTCAACATGCCGCTCGAGCGCCTGATCGAGCGGCTCGGCGAACTGCCGCGGGATCAGGGGATCGTCGCCTATTGCCGCGGTCCCTACTGCGTTTTTTCCTTCGAGGCGGTGGCGATCTTGCGGGCGCGCGGCTTCAAGGCGTTGCGTCTGGAAGACGGATACCCGGAATGGAAAGCCGTGGGTCTGCCGGTCGAAGGTCTCGCGGCCGCGCCGGGTTAGCGCCGCGCCACCCTGTTATCACCCTGTTAGGAGGTGCTTTTTGATGCTCGCCGCCAGTCTTCCGATGTACGACATGCATGAGACGCGCAAAGCGACCAATGCTTTCTGGCAGGGCGTGGCCTGGCATATGCGGCACGAGGGCGTCGAGGACGTACCTGGGGCGCTGCTGCACGACGTCGACCTGCATCGGCTGTGGTCCGATCCGAACCTGTTTTTCAGCCAGTGTTGCGGCTTTGACGTGGTGCACCGCTACAAGGATCAATTGCGGGTGATCGGCACGCCCTGCTTCGCGGCGGCCGGCTGTGGCGGCAGCGACTATGCGAGCTTTGTCGTCGTCGCGGAGTCCTGCCCCTTCGACGATGTCCTCGACATGCCCGGTGCCATCGCGGTGATCAACGGCCCGGAATCCCAATCCGGCATGAACGCGCTCTTTACCCTGGTCGCGCCGCAGGGCGGCGACGACCTCTTCTTTTCGGAGATCAAGATCAGTGGCAGCCACGCCGGCAGCCTTTCCATGATCCAGCAGAATCTGGCCCAGGTCGCGGCCATCGACTGCATGACCTACAGCCTCATCGAACGGCACCGTCCCGAGACCCTGGCCGGCACCCGGCGGCTCGGCGCCACCTATCCGGCACCGGCGCCGCCCTATGTGACGCAAGTCAGCGGTGGGCCGGAGCGTCTCGCGCGCATGCGCGCCGCCCTGGCGGAAGCCTTCGCGGATGCGAACCTGCGGGACGTCCGCGGCGACCTGCTGCTCGGTGGCATCGAGTGGGTACCGCAGACAACCTACGAGGAAGCGATCGATCCGGCTTGGTTCGGAAAGTTGTCGCGGGTGGAAGGATGGCACGGCGTCGCGTGAGCGGCGGCGATGGAATGTTCGGCTCAATGCTCGGGGGCAGCTGCCTTGCCGCGCGGCGTTGGTTCGGGCGCGCAGGATCTGCGCGCCAGGCAGTCGGAAAGCATCTTGCCCGCCTCGTCTTGGAAACGCAGCTTCAGCAACGTGGCCTGGCCGACACGGTCGACACGAAAGTCGCGGAAGTCGCCGCGCAATTCGCACCAGCTTGTCAGCAGCCAGACCGGCCCGAAGTTGACCAGGCCAAGCGGGCGCACGACCCGCTGGCTGCGCGCGTCGCCGAGGCTCAGATAGTCGATCTCGACCTTGCGGTGCTCGGCGATGGCGCGGCGCAGCAGGCGCAGGTATTTCGGCGGTGCCGGCAGCGCGCGGCCCCGCGCCGCCAAGATGGGGGTGTAGCGCAGACGCCGGGGGTGGTACGGGGACCGGTTGTCCGCGATCT
>JAJFGM010000704.1 GCA_021776145.1 Kiloniellaceae bacterium
CCGGACTGGTCGGTGCCTCCGATTTCTGGCATCAAGGCCTTGGAAAACGCAAAAAGCGAATTGAGGCGGGCAAGATGGCGGATCGTTTGAAGGGTAGGGTCGCGTTGGTGGTCGGGGCCGGCTCGGCCGGGCCGGGCTGGGGCAACGGCAAGGCGGCGGCGGTGCTGTTCGCGCGCGAGGGCGCGAAGGTCTTTTGCGCCGATCTGCGTGGCGCGGCGGCGGAAGAGACGGCGGCGATCATCACGGCGGAGGGCGGCGAGGCGGCCGCCCATCAAGCCGATGTCTCCCAGGCCGACGCGGTGTCTGCCATGGTCGCGGCCTGTGTCGAACGTTTCGGCCGCATCGACGTGCTCGACAACAACGTCGGCATTGTCGAGGTCGGCGGCGCCGTGGAGGTCGAAGAGGCCGACTGGGACCGCATCATGGCGGTCAATTTGAAGTCCATGTATCTGACCTGCAAGCAGGTGCTGCCAATCATGCTGGGCCAAGGCAAGGGCGTGATCGTCAATATCTCGTCGATCGCCGGCCTGCGTTATACCGGCGTGCCCTACCTCGCCTATTCCACGACCAAGGGGGCGGTGATACCCTTTACCCGCTCGATCGCGCTGCAATACGCCGACCAGGGTATCCGCGCCAATGCGGTGGTGCCTGGGCTGATGAAGACGCCAATGATCGAAGAGCCGCTGAAGAACACTTACGGCGACGGCGATATCGACAAGATGTTCGCCGTGCGCGACGCCCAGTGCCCGATGGGGCACATGGGCGACGCCTGGGACGTTGCCTATGCGGCGCTTTTCCTGGCCAGCGACGAGGCCAAGTACATCACCGGCACCGAACTGGTGGTCGACGGCGGCATCACGGCCCGCATTGCGCCGGCGGTCGGCTGAATGCATCGGCGTTTTAGCGGCGGACCCTAGTCCTAGCCGCGCCGCCCAAGCAGGCGGAATGCCAGCGGCGCGAGGACGACGATGAGGAAAATGCGGACGATGTGGTGCGTGCCGACAAAGGCGGCGTCGCTGGCGATGGCCAGGGCGATGAGGCTCATTTCCGCCAGGCCGCCGGGAGCGAAGGCAAGTACGAGGGCTTCACCCGGCAGGCCGGTCAGGCCATGCAGCGCAACGGCGAAGAGCACCGTGATCGCGATCAGAAGGACGCTGGCGCCGGAGGCGGCGAGGGCGATCCTGGCGATCGTTCCGGGCGCCACGCCGGCGAAACGGCAGCCGAGCGAGGTGCCGATCACCACCTGGGCGGCGGCGACCAGCAGGGTGGGTGGGCTGGCGCTGGTCCAGCCGGCGAGATGTGCCGCGGCACTGCAGATCATCGGACCGACGATGGCCGCTGCCGGCAATTTCAGGGCGCGCGCCGCGGCATAGCCGCAAATTCCACAGGCGGCGAGAACCGCGAGGTCGAACCCCGTGAGGGTGGCCAGCTCCGCCCCGGCGGCCGGCTTGTTCGCCGGGTCGTATCCGAACAGCAGCTGGAAGGCGAAGGGCAGGGTCAGCACGACCAGAAGAACCCGCGTCGCATGGCTGAGCGAGATGACCCGGGAGTCGCCGCCCATGGCGCCGCCGACCAGCGCCATTTCCGAGAGCCCGCCGGGGGCCGCGGCAAAATAGGCGGTAACCCGGTCATAACCGCAGACGCGGCGAAAAAAGATCATGCCGAGGCCGCCAGCCAGAGCCGCGTAGAGTACCAGCGAGGCCAATGACAGCGCCCACTGGTCGAGCAGGCCCAAGATCTCGGGACTGAATCCCGAACCCAGCATCACACCCAGAACGGCGACCATCAGGGCGCGCAGGCTGGTCGGCAGGGCGATCGGCGCGCCGGCCACGGCCGCCACGGTGGTCGCCGCCATGGCTCCGATCATCCACGGCAAGGGCAAGTTAACGCTGGCGGCAAGCCAACCGCCAGCGCCGCCGAGAGCCAGCGCGAGAAGGTTGCGCGAGAGGTCGGTTTTCAATGCCATCAAGTGGATCGAAACAGGGATGAAAAGGCTGTGGTTTTGGTCATCGGCGCGCGGAGTGACGCACGCCCCTCAGCCCTTCAACCTGAACAGATTGTAAGCCGCCAGTGTCGCCGAGTCCTTGATCTCGCTATCTCGGATCATCTGCTCAAAGCGCTCGACGCTGAAGGCGCGGGTGATCAGATCCTGTTCTTCGGGGTCGAGTTGGCGCTGGCCTGCCGCAAGCTCGCTGGCATGGAAGACGTGCATGCCCTGACTGCTCATGCCGTAAGCGGTGAAGAGGTGCCCGAGGTAGCGCATATGGCCGGCGACGAGACCGGTTTCTTCCTCCAATTCGCCGCGTGCGACCAGTGCCGGGTCGGCGTCCGGTCGGGTTTCCCAACCGCCTTGTGGGAATTCCCAATAGCGGCCCTGAACCGGGTAGCGGAACTGTTCGACCAGATGCAGAACGCCGTTTTCCAGGGCGATGATGACGACAAAATCGGCGCGGTCGATGACGCCATAGATGCCGGGAGCGCCGTCGCCGCGTTCGATAGCGTCCTCGCGCACCGAAATCCAGCGGTTCTGATAAACGACCCGGCTGCTGACGGTCTTGATGGACATGCGTTTTTTCCGCTTCGGCTTGAGACTGGGACTCACTTGAGATTGGGACTCAGTGATCGGCTTTTTTGCCGACACGCTCAATCAATCGGTCCATAAATCGCTCGCACAGCGCAAGCTGCTCCAGCGCGCAGTACTCGTCGGGCTTGTGCGCTTGGGCGATGGATCCGGGACCGCAGATCACCGCTGGAATGCCGTCCTGCTGGAACAGGCCGGCTTCGGTGCCGAAGGCGACCTTGCCGGTATCGTTGCTTCCCGACAGGGTCTTGGCCAAGGTCACCACCTCGGCGCCGGGATCCAGGTCAAGGCCGGGGACGGACGATTTTTGCGACCAGGAGAAGCCGCTATCCGGATCAATGGCCTGCATGGACGGTTCGATTTCATCGCGTGCGTAGGACTGGACTTCGGCCAGCATGGCCTGGGGATCGTCGGCCGGCAGATTGCGGAACTCGAACTGGAAACCGCAGTGACCGGGCACGATGTTGAGCTGCGTGCCGCCGCTGATGAGCCCTGTGTGCACGGTGGTGTGGGGGACATCGTAGGCCCTGTCGAAGGGGCCTTCGGCGGCCTTGCGCGCGGCCATGTCCTCAAGAAAGGTCACAACGCGCGCGGCGGCATTGATCGCGTTGACGCCCTGTGGCGCCAGCGAGGAGTGGGCCTCGTGGCCGCGCACGTTGCAATAGGTGGCCAATTTGCCCTTGTGCGCCGTCACCACCTTCATGTCGGTCGGCTCGCCGACAATGCACATGGCCGGTTTGATCGGCTGCGCCGCCAGATAGGCAAGCAAGTGCGGCACGCCCTGGCAGCCGATTTCCTCGTCGAACGAGAAACACAGGTGGATCGGTGTCCGCAGCTCTGCCTCAAGGAAGCTCGGCGCCTTGGCCAGGGCAATGGCGACAAACCCCTTCATGTCGCAGGTGCCGCGGCCATAGATCCGCCCGTCGGCTTCGCGCACCTTCCAGGGATCGCTGCTCCAATCCTGGCCATCGACCGGCACGACGTCGGTATGGCCCGAAAGCGCGATGCCGGGGCGGTCATCCGGGCCCAGGGTGGCGTAGAGGTTCGCCTTGGTGCGGTCCTCGTTGTGAGTCAAATGCGAGGCCACACCAAGACCCGCGAGATAGTCGCGAACATAATGGATCAGTTCGAGATTTGAATTGCGGCTGGTGGTGTCGAAGGCGATCAGGCGCTCCATCATCTCTCGAGTCTCGCGGCTCGGCTCGGCTGTCGTCTCGGTGGCAAGGCTGTCGGTCAAATCGGCACTCCTCAAATCCTGGCCTGGTGTCCTGATCCTGAAATTCAAGTCACTGAAATTCAGGATCGGAAGGACACCAAACATTTCAATCTAGCGCGTCCGAACCGAACCGACTGACACGCCGGCAACTCCCCATGCGCTGCCAGGGTGGGGACGCCGGAAGCGGACTAGGCCCGCGAGGATGGCAGAGCCTGCGGGCTTTCGCCAGCTTTGGCTTCCTCGAGCAGCCACTCGCGGAAATGCCGCACCTTGGGCCGATCTGCGCTGCTCAAGGGGGCCACCACCCAATAGGAAAATCGCGCCGGAACCACCGGCCCAAACGGCGAGACAAGACGTCCCGCCGCCAGGTCGTCGCCGGTCAGCGAGCGCCGGCCCAAGGCGATGCCCTGACCGTCGATGGCGGCCTGGATAACCATGTTCGAGTGGGAGAAGGCCGGGCCGCGCGTGGATTTCACGCCCTTAACGCCGACGGCTTGCAGCCAAGTCGTCCAGTCCTGGTAGGAATGATCCTGCCGGCCCATATCGTCGTGCAGCAGGACATGGTGCTTGAGGTCGGCGGCTTCTTTCAGCGGCTTCGGTCCCGCAAGCAGGCGGGGACTGCAGACCGGTAAGACCTCGTCGTCCATCAGGAGATCGACCCGCAGTCCGGGGTATTTGCCGGGGCCATGCCGAATGGCGATGTCGATCTGTTCCTGGTTGAAATCGACGAGCGTGTCGGAGGCGGACACCAGGACGTCGATGTCCGGCTGACGTTCGCTGAAACGGCCAAGTCGCGGCAGCAGCCATTTCGCGGCAAAGGAGGGCAGGCAACTGACCCGCAGGCTCCCGCCTTCCTCGTCCGCGTAGAGGCGCTGTGTCGCGGCCTCGATCTTGTCGAAGGCTTCACGCAGCGCCGGCAGGTAAGCCTGCCCGGCATCACTCAGCATGAGTCGACGATTCATGCGCCGAAACAGCGGAAATCCGAGATGCCTTTCCAGCCCCTTGACCTGATGGCTGATTGCCGCCTGGGTGACAAAAAGCTCCTTTGCCGCCTTGGTAAAAGACAGGTGGCGGGCGGCGGCATCGAAGGCCCGAAGGGCATTCAAGGGTGGCATGCGGCGTGCCATGATGATTCAGATTTTTCCTTAGGAAAACTAATCCGAATCATGAATTATCATCGTTTGAGATCTGTCGCAACGGTAAATATATATCGTTCAGTAAAAGGGTGTTGCCGGCCTTTCTCCGCCTCACCTTCACCTAATATCGGATTAGGAGACATAAGATGTCAAACAGCTACATCCAATGCGCCGACGGGCCAGTCGAGGGCGTCCACCGGGGATCGTTTCGCAAGGCCATGATCTCCGTGACCGAGATCTGGCAGTTGCCGCGGATCTGGTCGGCGCGGGCTCAGCAACGCCGCGATTTGGCCAATCTGACCGCCCACGAGCTGGCCGATATCGGCGTCAAGCGGGAAGACGCTCTTTTCGAATCGCGGAAGCCGTTCTGGCAGGCGTGAAGGCCGGCGAGTCCGGTTTCCATTTTTTCATCACCGCAGAACCGGCTGGAGTAACCTGCATTGAGTTGGGATCGCTTCGAACGACCCAGCTCAATGCAGGGACTTTGCCTTACGATAGAAACTGTTCCTTGATGATGCGTTCTTCGAGTTTGTGTTCGGGATCGAACAGCAGGTGCAGTGCGACGCTGTCATCCTGGCGTACGCTGACATCGACGATGTCGCGCATTTCGGTGAAATCCGCGGTGGCGCTGACCGGCCGCTTGTCGCCATCAAGAACTTCGAAGCGGATTTGCGCGCTGTTGGGCAGAAGGGCGCCGCGCCAGCGCCGCGGGCGAAACGCGCTGATGGGAGTCAGTGCCAGCAACGGCGAGCCGATGGGCACGATAGGCCCGTGCGCCGAAAGATTATAGGCGGTACTGCCGGCTGGGGATGCCACTAGAACGCCGTCGCAGATCAACTCGGGCATGCGCAAAACGCCGTCGACGGAAATACGGATCTTTGCGGCCTGGCGGCTTTGGCGGAACAGCGAAACTTCGTTGATGGCCAGGGCTTCGCGCGTGTCGCCGTTGTTATTGACAACGGTGGCGCGCAAGGGACGCAGGGTGCCAATCTCGGCCGCCGCCAAGCGGGCCGGCAGGTCGTCCTCGCCGAAGGCATTCATCAAGAAACCTACAGTGCCGCAGTTCATGCCGTAGATCGGCACGGATCGGTCAAGGTATCTATGCAGGGTTTCGAGCATGAAACCATCACCGCCGAGGGCAACGATGACATCGGCTTGGCGCGGCGAGACGGCGGCATAGCGTGTCTCGAGGCGCTGGCGTGCTTCCTCTGCCTCGTCGGAATCGCTGGCCACAAAGGCGATCTTGCTGTCGCTCATCGGTTTCTTTCGGGGCTTCTTTTGGGACTGTGTTGCTTCGGACCCTGGAAAAAGGGTGGCTTGCGCCGCGAAGTATACTAGGAAGCCGAAGCCTTGCCAGCCGAAGCTGGCGGTCCGGATCTTTGGTTGTCAAACATCCGGGTCTCGCGCAGGTTAGCGCCAACGCATGTCTTTTGGGCGAATTTTATCGGAGGCGTCATATGCAGGCTGTCAGCAGGGTCGGTGCGACCGCGTTGTTCACGTTTATTGCCTGGTTCTGCGCGACCACGGCGGCGTTCGCCGCCGAACGGCACATCGGTTACTACTATCCCGATCCGGGAACGCCGGAAACCTACAATGCGCGCGCGCTGGTGATGCCCAACGTCACCCGCAACACGCGCCTGGCCTTTATCACCGGCATCGCCAACGAAGGCCGCAAGCGGCCCTATCCGCCGGTGCTCAGCATGTTCGCCAAAGGAAACGAGGCGCAGAAATTGATCATCGTCGCCCTGCAGGACGGTCATATCGATACGGTCTACCGGGCGCGTGCGGTCTATGCCGACATGACGTCGATCGCGCGCCTGCTGCCGATCTTTCAGGAGCTCGGCGTGCAGGACAGCTTCACTTTCTTTGATCTTTTGAAGATGATGGGGTTTATCCAAGTCACGATCACCAACGGCCATGACTTCGCGCACCAGGTGCTGATTCACTGAAGGACCGGACCCGGGCCGGGTAAAGGCCGCGGCCGCGGCGGGCAGACGTCAGCCGCCGGTAACACTCATATGACGGCTCACCGCGGGACCATCATTGCCGCGGTCGATGATGAAGTCGTGCCCCTTGGGCTTGCGGGCGATGGCCTCGCTGATGGCCTCGTCGAGAATGTTGTCGCTCTCGCTTAGGCGTAGCGGCGTGCGCAGATCGGCGGCGTCTTCCTGCCCCAAGCACATGTAAAGCGTACCGGTGCAGGTCAGCCGTACACGATTGCAGCTTTCGCAGAAATTATGTGTCAGCGGCGTGATGAACCCGACTCGACCGCCGGTCTCGCGAACCCGGACGTAACGCGCCGGTCCGCCGGTGCGATGGTCGATGTCCTGCAGGGTCCAGTTCCGCTCCAGGTTCCGGCGCAGCTGCGACAGCGGCAGGTACTGATCGAATCTGTTCTCGCCGCCGATGTCGCCCATCGGCATGACCTCGATAAAGGTCAGGTCGAAACCCTCTTCGCCGCACCAGGTGATCATGTGGTCGAATTCGTCGTCGTTCACGCCCTTCAGCGCGACGGCGTTGATCTTCACCGCCAAGCCAGCATCCTTGGCCGCCTGCAGCCCTTCCATGACCTTGGCGAACTTGCCCCACCGGGTGATGGCAACGAACTTATGCGCATCCAGGGTGTCGAGAGAGACGTTGACGCGGCGCACGCCGAGATCGGCAAGCTCATGGGCGAAACGGCCGAGCTGGCTGCCGTTGGTGGTCAGTGTCAGCTCTTCCAATGCGCCGCTGTCGAGGTGCCGCGAAAGGTTGCGGAAAAGCGACATGATGTTGCGGCGGACCAGGGGCTCGCCGCCCGTCATGCGCAGCTTCTTCACGCCACGGCGCACGAAGGCGCTGCAGACACGATCCAGTTCTTCGAGGCTGAGCACTTCGGCCTTGGGCAGAAAGGCCATGTCTTCCGACATGCAATAAACGCAACGGAAATCACAGCGGTCCGTGACCGAGACACGCAGATAGTTGACCGCCCTGCCAAAGGGATCGATCATTTCCGCCATGAAACACACTCCCCAACACAGATCGCTTACGATGTTCGGCCCGGTTCCCGGGCCCAATTATTGTCGCATCCAGACAGCTGTCCAGGCTCCAAGACATAGAGCCATGGAAGCATAAGTACAGTGACATGGGTCAGTATAGCCTACCGTCGCCGAGATTTCGCCCCCAAGATGAGTGGGGAAAGGTCAAATCCCGAAAAATTGATGGCCTGCGGGAATATCCGACAATTGCCGCTGCCGGTCCGCTTGCCAGGGCGGCTTCGTCGCGATAATGCTGCCTGTCATGCGAGAGGCAAGATTTATCGATCGTCCGGCGGCGCGGCTCGTCGCATTGGGTGTTGTCCTGATCGTCGCTTTGAGCCTCGGGTATTTGCACCGCGACGAGCTCTTCCCGCCACCGGGCGGGGTGACTGCTGCCGATGACCCCATCGCGCTCTGCGTCGCGCAGCGCGCCGCCGAGATCGAAAAGATGGTGGCCGACGGCATCGTCGATGCCGGCCGCGCCGAACTCTTCAAGAGCCGCGCCAGCGCCCTTTGCGTGGCGCAGCAGGAAAAGGCGGACGTGCAGTAGCGCCGCGGCGGCCGAAAATCAACCGATACGGCGAATGGCCGTAATGCCGGTGCCGCCGCTTTCGGCCCGAACGCGCGCCTCCAAGGCGGCCAGATCCTCGACCGCGACCATCATGTGGTGGGCGTTGGCATGCAGAACCTGACTTCCGCCCAGCGAAATTGCCACGTGGCCGGGGAAATAGACGAGATCGCCGCGCCGTAAGTCCGAGCCGCGGCCCGGCAGCCAAGCGATGGCGCTGCCGATCTGTTCCGCCTGTTGGTTCGAATCGCGCGGGCAGGAGATACCGGCCTGGGCCAAGGCCACCTGGACCAGCCCCGAACAGTCAATGCCGATACTGTCCTTGCCGCCCCACAGATAGGGCGTGCCGAGGAATTGTTGCGCGGTGGCGACATAGTCGGCGGTGATGCTGTCACGGGGCTCAAGGTGCGCACGGTAGACGAAACCGCCGCCGGCCAGGGCGCAGAAGGCACCCTCGTTACCGCCGACCGCGACGCCGGCCGCCATGCTCAAGAAGTCGAGCGGCGGTGCCTTCAAGTCCGATTCGGGAAAAACGAAGGTCCGCAGGACCTTGACGCGGTGGGTGATTTCCATGACCTGCGGGCTCAGGCCTGCCGCGTCGACATAACCGACATAGTCGTCAGCTTGGTTCTGCACCCAGGCCCAGCCGTCGGCTTCGTCGTAGACCGTCACCGTCTCGCCGTGCAGAAGCTGGGTATCGAGCGCCGCCTTCGCCGAGGGCAGGCGTCGTAGATCAAGGCTTCCCCGGATAATTTGTGACGGTTTTCCAACAGTATACCGATCCGATTTCACCTTATTTCTAAGGAAGTCGGCCGCCAGATCGTCGCGGTAGGGGGTAAGTCGAGGGTCGAATTGCATGCTATGCCCAATTTGGGTTTGGACCAATCCAGGGGGCGCCCGGTCCAAGCCATGGCGGTGCCCACAAGAATTATAGAGCGGCTTGGTTAATCACTTTTATGGCGCTGGGCTCCGCACTCGGTTATGGAACGTATGAGTGCCTGAAAGACGTTCAATACCAATTGATTATCCGACGATGTTGTGTTCCGGACCAAAGGGGAATCCGGTGATGTTCTCGGCTCCCTCGGGACCGACGACGAGAATGTCATGCTCGCGGTATCCGCCGGCGCCGGCCAGGCCTTCGGGCAGCATGATCATCGGCTCAATCGAGACCACCATGTTGGGCTGCAGCACCGTTTCGATATCCTCGCGCAGTTCCAGTCCGGCTTCGCGGCCATAGTAGTGGCTCAGCGAACCGAAGGAATGGCCGTAACCGAAGGTGCGGTACCGCAGCAGGTTGTGTTCGGCATAGATTTCGTTGAGCTCGGCGGCGATGTCGCAACAGCGTGTGCCGGGGCGAATGAGGTCCAGGCCGCGACGGTGGACTTTGCAGTTGACCTCCCAGAGTTCGAGATGGCGTGGCGAGGCTTCGCCGCAGAAGAGGGTGCGTTCCAACGCCGTATAATAGCCGGCGATCATCGGGAAACAATTGAGGCTGAGAATGTCGCCCCTTTGAATCTGGCGCGAGGTGACCGGATTGTGGGCACCGTCGGTGTTGAGTCCGGACTGAAACCAGGTCCAGGTGTCCATCAGTTCGCCGTGCGGATAAGTTCGGGCGATCTCTCGCACCATGGCCTGGGTTGAATGCAGGGCCACCTCGTGCTCCGGCACGCCCGCGGCGATGGCCTCGGCGCAGGCGGCGCCGCCGATATCGGCGATACGCGCACCGTTGCGGATCAGCTCGATCTCTTCGTCGGATTTGACCATGCGCTGGGCCATGACCGTTTGGGCGATATCGACGAACTCCGCGGCTGGCAGGGCGACGCCGAATTTTTCGCGCCGCTCGAGGCTGACGTGGTCGAACTCGATGCCGACGCGACGGGGTGCCGCCAGCAATTGCTGAACAGCGCGATAGTAGTTGTCGCGCTGCCAGTCCGTATAGACCAGATTGTCCCCAAAGGTGCGGCGATAGGGCTGGCCACCGTCGATGTTTGCGGAGATCGATGTGGTGCTGTCGGGCGTGACGACCAAGCCATAAGGGCGACCGAAGGCACAGTAAAGAAAGTCGGCGAAATAGTTGATATTATGATACGAGGTGAAGATTACCGCGTCGATATCGGACTCTGCCATGGCGGACCGCAGCTTGGCCAGACGGGCCTGCATTTCCGGCAATGAAAAGGTCGGAGTGACCTTGGCGCCGTTGCGGATATTCTTGGTCTGCTCCATTTGACTTCACCCTTCCGATGCGGCTCGCGCTTGACCTGATCGCCTTGACGCCGGGTTGCGGAGACGCGGCGTTCGGACCGGTCTCGATAACACGGCGGCGGCCCCCAAAGGCAATCGATTGCGACGTAAATTTGTGCGTTCGGAACGCCGCGCCATGGAGCGGAGCGGACCCCAGCTCGGGGTCAACCTGGGGGCGAGTCCGGCGGCCTTCTAGCGGGTTACTTGGTGCCGTACATGCGGTCGCCGGCGTCGCCGAGACCGGGAACGATGTAGCCGCGATCATTGAGATGGCTGTCGAGCGCGGCGGTGAAGATCGGGACGTCGGGGTGCGCTTCTTGAAAATTAGCAACACCTTCAGGCGCGGCCAAAAGGCAGACCAGGCGGATCTGGTTGGCGCCTGCCTTTTTTAGGCGATCGATCG
>JAJFGM010000705.1 GCA_021776145.1 Kiloniellaceae bacterium
TCGTCGCCACGGCCGCCAATCGTCGCGCCGCCGCCGATGCCTGGACCCTGGAGCGGGTGCTGCAGATGTTCCCCGAACTCAAGGAGAGGCTCTCCTCGATGGGCAATCTCCTCTCGGGCGGAGAGCAGCAGATGCTGGCCATCGGCCGCGCCCTGATGACCAATCCGCAACTGCTGATCCTCGACGAAGCCACCGAGGGCTTGGCGCCGCTCATTCGCGCCGAGATCTGGGCCTGCCTGGGGCGCATCAAGGACGAGGGGCTGTCGATCCTTGTGGTCGATAAGAACATCGCCGATCTGATCAAGCTGGCCGACCGTCACTACATCATCGAAAAGGGCCGCGTCGTCTGGAGCGGCGCGTCAGACGCGCTGGGCGATAACGCCGAGGTGCAGCAGCGCTACCTCGGGGTCTAGTGCGGATTCACCCGGTCAATGGATCGCCGCTGGCTATTCCATGTGACCCGGATCTGCTCTCGGCACGGGGTGTCACAAGCCGCGTCAATCGGGCCCCCGGTGCACCTGCCGTTCCATCGGCAGCTTTTTCATCATCCAGATAAGGAGCAACAGGCCGGGCAGGGCGACGAAGGTCGAGATGATGAAAAATGTCACCCAGTCCGTGCTGTCGGCCAGCCAGCCGCTGGTGGTCGACAACCAGGTACGGCCGAAGGCCATGAAGGAGGTCAGCAGGGCGAACTGGGTGCCGGTATACTGGGTGTGACAAAGCACCGAAAGGTACGCAACGAAAGCCGAGGAGCCCATGCCGCCGGAGAGGTTCTCGAGGCCGATGGTCAGGTATAGAAAACCGACGTCGGCGCCGATGCTGGCCTGGGCGGCGAACATCAGGTTGGAGAGCATCTGCAGGACGCCGCAGCCCAGCAGGCTTGGCAGGATGCCGTAGCGTTTGACCACCACACCGCCGAGAAAGACGCCGGTCAGGGTCGCGAAGACGCCGAAGATCTTGCTGACGTTGGCGATCTCGGTCTTGGTAAATCCGATCTTGATGTAGAAGGGATTGGCCATGACGCCGGCGAAGGCATCGCCGAACTTGTAGAGCAGCACGAATGCCAGGATCGTCAAGGCGACCCACAGCTGGTTGCGGGTGAAAAACTCGGTAAAGGGCTCGATCACCATCGATTGAAAAATGCTGACGTCGGCGCCGCCGGCTTCGGCCCGCGGCGCGTCACCGGGCGGCAGCGGCGCCAGGAGGGCGGCGGTAAACCCGACCAGGACCAGCACGGCCATGGCGGCATAGACGATCGACCAGTCGTTCACCGCGTCGGCAAGGTAAAGCGCGCCGGCGCCGGCGGCGATGAGGCCGAACCGGTAGCCGGCCTGGGTCATGGCGGCGCCGGCGCCCTGCTGGTCTTCGTCGAGAATTTCGATGCGGTAAGCGTCGATGACGATGTCCTGGCTGGCCGAAAAGAAGGCGACGGCGATGGCGAAGGCGGCGGTGTAGACCGGCCGCAGCACGGGATCGCTCAGACCGAGGCCGAAAATCGCCAGCATCAGGCCGACCTGAATCACCATCATCCAGGCGCGCCGGCGGCCGAAACGCCGCGACAGCAGGGGCACTGGTACACGGTCGATGAAAGGTGCCCAGAGGAACTTCAGGGTATAGGGCGTGCCGACCAGGGCAAAAATTCCGATGGCGGTCAAGGAGACGCCGACTTCGGTCATCCAAATCTGCAGGGTGCTGATGGTCAAGAGCAGTGGCAGGCCGCTGGCGAAGCCCATGACGAACACAAACAACAGGCGCCGTTCCATATAGACCATGAAGGCCTCGCTCAGGCGCTGTCTATGGCTTTTCGCGTCCGCGGATTCGGTCATGACGGCTCCCAAGGGATCGGTTTTCGCGCTCTACCTGGCCGACTTTCAAGCTGTCGCCGCGCGCCATAGGGCATCCTAGCGGCCAGGCTGTGGCGACCGCGTCTCTTATGAGATATATCGGCTGGGGCCGCAAGCGGTTGGGCTTGCTTCACGCCGGCTTGCGGCGGCGGTAAAGGGCGCCGAACAGCAGGACGGCGATAAGGGCGGCGAAGGCCGCGAACATCTGGATTTCATTAACCGAGGTGATTAGGCTGCGGCTGACGGGGCTTTCGTAGAAGAAATTCCTATCGGCTCCGGTCTCGACGCGGTCCTTCGTATCGGGTGTCCAATTATAGGTTGAGGCCGCCAGCGTCTGCCCGAAGTACTTCTCCAGGATGCGGTTCTCCCAATAGGCGATTGTCAGGTAGTCACTGCGTTCCGGGCTACCTGCCGCCGCCTCGTCGGCGCGCGCGAGATAGACGTCGCGGCGGAATATGTGGACCCTGACTTCGTGCAGGAAGTCGTTGCGCCCGACGGGATAGAGTTTGAGGAAGGCGCGATAGGCCTCGCGATCAGGATAGCGATCGACAATGGCGGCGGCGGTCGCCGCCTGTTGACGGTCGATGGCCTGCAATTGCTCCGGAGTCATGCGCGATCGGAAGGCACCGACGTCCGGGTCTTCGTGGTAGTAGCCGTACTCGGCCATCTTGTCGCCGCTGACCTGGATGACGTCGGGGATATGAATCAGCTCGGCGTAGGTCTCCATGCGGGTCGGTGTATTGATGTAGGTGATCGCCAGGGCCACCGCCGGGATCAGTGCGAGGCGGAACAGGCGGCGGATCGAGGCCGCGCCTGGCGCGCCGGAGATGAGTGGCGGTCGCAACCCGGTGGCGAGGCCGAACAGCACCAGCGCGCCGGCCGAAAAGTTCAGCCAGATGTCGCGATAGTCCCAGAAGCGGTCCGGGATCAGCCATTGAATCGTCTCGTCGAGGATGCCGAAGCTGGTGGCGATCAGCGCCGCTGCAGGGTAGATGCTGTAGTCGCGGATACGATGGGTCAAGGCGCGGTAGATCAGCACCGAAAGCACGCCGTATTCGATGAAATGCACGGCCTCTTCGGGATTATCCTTGAGGTCCCAGGTATAAAACAGGAAGACCACGACGACGCCGGCCAGCCAAAAATAGTTGGCTTTCGAGCTTTGCGCGCGCCCGCGCAGCAGTTTGACGGCGAACAAGGCGGCGAGGCAAATCGCCGCCGCCACGACATAGGTAAAAAGATCGCGGCCCCAGGTGTCGCGCACGAAGTTGACGATCGTCCGTACGAAGGGAATAGAGAGAAAGACGAAAAGCGCCCAGGCGCCAACGAACAGCCAAGACAGCGCCTCGGGTTCTCTTGGCGGGCGTTCAAGCATGGGGGTCTGATATCAAGGGGTGCACTGCCAGGCTTCGGACATTGCGGCCGCGTCCGGCACGGCGAGGCTGCCGCCCTCGGCGATACACGCCATGGCCTGGGAAATCATGCTGGCGGCGCGTTGATTGACCGCGCGCGATGCAGAGGCAAAGGGCTCGTGATCGAAAACCGGGTCGACCTCCATTCCCCAGGTCTGGTTGATGTTGTCGATGGCCAGCCAGCGCTGAACCGCTTCACCCAGGTCGCCGCTGCCCAATGCTTTTTCCAGACTCTCCTGCTGGCGGTCAAAGGCGTTGAGCACCAGTTCCGCGGCGGTGGCGCGGTTCTCCGCGTTCCACGCCTGCAGGACCGTGTCGATGTCATCGAACTCGGCGGCCCGGCTGCCATAGATATCGTTTGCTTCTTGCGGGTCTTGGGTCAGGTCATAAGCTTCGATCCGATAGCCTTCGCCATCGGGAATATAGATCAGCTTTTGGCTTTTCGAGCGCACGGCGGTCACGCGCCGGCGCATTTCCTCGCGCGGCGTCGTCCAGCCCTTGAGGGTCGCCTGCATGAAAACATGCTGGCGGTGTTCCGTCACCTCGCCGTCGATGACCGGCATCAGCGAACGACCCTGCATCGCCGGCGAGATCGCCGCGGTGTCGATCTCCAGGACGTCGAGCAGGGTCGGCATGATATCGAGACCCTGGACCAGCGCGTCGAAGCGACCGGTCTTGGCGGCATGGGGGAAGCGGATGATCAACGGTATGCGCGTGACCTCGTCGTAAAGCTTGCCGTCGTAGCTGGTCGAGGCGTGACCGACCCAGCCGTGCTCGAACAGCTCTTCCCCGTGGTCGGCGGTGATGACAACGATCGTGCGGTCCAGCATGCCGGTTTCGCGCATACCTTCCAGCACCTGCCGCAGGCGTTCGTCGACGTCGGCAACAACG
>JAJFGM010000706.1 GCA_021776145.1 Kiloniellaceae bacterium
CGTACCAGGACGGCGCCGGCCGCGGTGTCCCAGGGACTGAGATCGCGTTCCCAGAAACCGTCGAGACGGCCGGAGGCGACGTAAGCGAGGTCGAGCGCCGCCGCGCCCCAGCGGCGGACACCGGCACTATGGGTCATCACCTGCTTGGCTTCGGCCAACCATGTGTCGACGTCGCCGAAACCAAGATAGGGCGTGCCGCTGCCTAGAACACATTCCTGCAGGCGGGTGCGCGCGGAAACCCGGATGCGGCGATCGTTGAGATAGGCGCCGATGCCCTTTTCGGCCCAGTACATTTCGTCCTTGAGAGGATCGTAGACAACGCCCGCGATCAACTGACCGCGCTCTTCCAAGGCGATGGAAATGGCGAAGTGGGGCAAGCCGTGCAGGAAGTTCTTGGTGCCGTCAAGGGGATCGACGATCCAGCGCCGTTCCTGGCTGTCGTCACCCTTGTGGGCGCCGCTTTCCTCCATCAGAAAGCCATAACCGGGGCGCGCGTGCTGCAATTCCCGGCGCAGCGTCTGTTCGGCGCGGATGTCGGCCGTGGAGACAAAATCCGCCGGCCCTTTCTTCGAGACCTGCAGGTTTTCCACTTCGCCGAAATCGCGCTTCAGGCGCCGCGACGCCTTGTCGGCGGCCTTGGTCATAACGTTGATGATCGCCGAGCGTTGTGTCATAGCGGTGCTGCTATCTAGTCCTTGGCGCGTTCGACGTAGCTTCCGTCGGCGGTGTTGACGACGACGCGGGTGCCGGACTCGATGTGTGGCGGCACCAGGATACGGGTGCCGTTCTCCAGCAGCGCGGGTTTGTATGACGAGGAGGCGGTCTGGCCCTTGACCACCGGGTCGGCCTCGGTGATTTGCATGATGACGCTGTCGGGCAGCATCACTGAAATGGTATCGCCCTCGAAGGCCTCGATTGTCACGTTCATGCCGTCCTGCAGGAAAACCACAGGCTCGCCAATCAAATCCTGGTGCACCGAAACCTGATCGTAGGTCTCATTGTCCATGAAAGTGATCATCTCGCCGTCGCGGAAGAGATACTGGAAGGCGCGTTGGTCTAAGCGCACGCGCTCGACGTCTTCACTGGCGCGAAAGCGCTCGTTGAGCTTGGTGCCGTCGCGAATGTCCTTGAGCTCGACCTGCAGATAGGCGCCGCCCTTACCGGGCTGGGTGTGCTGGATCTTGGCGGCACGCCACAGGCGGCCCTTGTGCTCGATGACATTGCCGGGGCGAACGGCGTTTCCCTTGATCTTCATGGGCGCTTCCAGGGGTTTAGGGTCTGAGGCGTTGAAGGCATTTCCGCGCAAGGCGCGCGGAAGCTAACAGAGCCGGTGGCGGGGGGCAATGCCGCTGTCCCGGCAGCCCCGGCCCAGCGATTGCCAGGGCTTAGTCACCGTTTCTGGTGTAGCGCTCTTCTTCGGCGTAGTAGTCCTCGAAGCCGACGATGCGCCGCAGGTCGGCAAAATCGAGCAGGTTCCGCGGGTGCGTGCCGCCCTTCATCTCTTCCAACGCCGCCCGCATGGCGCGCAGGGCGGCGCTCAAAAGCGTCAGAGGATAGGCCGCCAGGACGTAGCCGACCTCTTCCAGGGCCGCTGGCGGCAACAGCGGGGTCTCGCCGTTTTCCACCAGGTTGGCCATGTTCCAGCCCGGCACTTCGCGGCAGACCTCACGCATCTCGGCCTCGGACTTGGGGGCCTCGACGAAGAGGATATCGGCGCCCAGCTCATGGAAGGCCTGGGCGCGTTCGATGGCTTCGCCGAGGCCGTGACCGGCGCGCGCGTCGGTGCGTGCCAAGATCAGCACCTCGGCACCTTCCTCGCGGGCGTCGACCGCGGCGCGAATACGGTCGAGGGCCTCGCCGCGCTCGACCACCGCCTTGCCCTTGGTGTGGCCGCAGCGCTTGGGCGCGACCTGGTCTTCGATCATCACCGCCGAGAAGCCAGCGGCGGCGTAACCCTTGACCGTGCGCTTGACGTTGAGGGCGTTGCCATAGCCGGTGTCGGCGTCGCCGATAACCGGGATCGAAACGGCCTGGCAGATGTTGCGGCCCTGCTCGAGGATCTCGCCATAGGAAATGAGGCCTGTGTCGGGCAGTCCGAGGCGGGCGGCGGAAACGGCAAAGCCGCTCATGAAGGTCAGGGGAAAGCCGGCCTGCTCGATCATCTTCGCCGAGAGGGCGTCGAAACAGCAGGGCATGACGGTCAGGCCACCGGCGGAGAGAAGGGCGCGAAGGCGTTCGGCGCTCATGGCGGATGTTCCTGTGTGGTTGAATTTTCGCCTATCGACGCTTCGGCCGCCAGGTCGTCAAAGGCCGTACTATCTAGCTGCAGGATGCGCGCGTCCTCGTCGCGGGCGCCGAGGCGGGCATAAAGCGCCCGGGCGCCGCTGTTGCTTGCGTCGACGCCCCACCAGACCGAGCGGCCACCGCGTGCCTTGGCTTCGCGGGCAACGGCGGCGATCAAGGCGCGGCCGATGCCGGCGCCGCGCGCCACGGCCTCGACATAGACGTCGGTCAGCCAGACCCCGCGCGCCGCCAGGTCGGTGTCGTAGAAATCAACGAAGAGGGTATAGCCGACCAGTCGGCCGGCTTTTTCGGCGACGAACAGATCAAAGACCGGACGTTCAGCAAACCCGTCGGCGCGCAGGCCCTCCGCGTTGAAGAGGTCGTCGGGCAGGCCGTGCAGGCGGTTCATATCGTTGAGCATAGCTGCGACGGCTTCACAGTCGTCGGCGGCGGCCTGGCGGATGGTAAAGTCGGTCATGGGCGGGCTGCTAGAGCTTGAAAGGTATGTAGAGCGCGATGTCGGGCACGAGATAGATGATGACGACGGTCGCCAGCATGAGCAACAGGAAGGGCCAGACCCCGGCCGCGACCTCGCCCATGCCGGCCTTGCCGACGGCCTGTATGACGTAGAGGTTGAGGCCCACCGGCGGCGTGATCAGCGCGCACTCCACCATGATGACGAAGAAGATGCCGAACCAGATCGGGTCGATCCCGAGTGGCAGTAGGGAAGGCGCCAGCACCGGCACCATGATCAGCAGCATCGACAGCGCTTCGAGAAAGAGGCCCATGACGACCAGGACCGCCGAGACGGCGAAGACGAAAAGCCAGGCCTGGTCAAAGTTGGCGACGATGAACTGCGACAGGTCCTGGGGGATGCGGTAGAGGGTGATGGCCTTGCCGAAGACCTTGGCGCCGGCGACGATCAGAAGGATAGTGACGGTGGTGACCATGGCTTCGGAGACCGCCTCGGCGAGGCTCTTCCAGGTCAGGCTGCGCAGCACGGGGCCGGTAATGACAAGTGCTCCGGCAAAACCTATGGCGGCGGCCTCGGTCGGGGTGAAGGCACCGGCGTAGATGCCCCAGATGATGACGCCGGCCAGAGCGAAGGTCGGCAAGGCGCGCAGGGCTGAGCGCTTGCGCTCGCCCCAGCTCGCGGCCGGAAGCGGCGTGTAGCGGCCGGAAAAGCGCGCATAGATCATGGAAAAAACGACAAAGAGGACAACCAGCAGCAGCCCCGGGCCGATGCCGGCAAGGAACAAGGCGATCACCGATTCCTCGGTGATGAAGCCATAGACGATCATCGGGATCGATGGCGGAATGAGAATGCCGAGGGTGCCGCCGGCGGCCAGCAGCCCGAGCACGAAGCGGCGGTCATAGCCGCGCTCGATCATTTCGGGGATGGCGACGGTGCCAATGGTCGCAGCCGTCGCCACCG
>JAJFGM010000707.1 GCA_021776145.1 Kiloniellaceae bacterium
CTCGACGATGCCGGCCAGCCGAACGGCGAACTGCAGGAAATGGCCGCCATGTTCCCGGTGCTGCGGCGCCTGGGCGTCGATTTCGCCGCCCTCTCCGGCGACGCCGACGGCATCCGCGCCTATGGCGAGGTGGCGCGCCGCTGCGGCGTGACGACGGTCACCGACCTGTTCAGCGAACTCGACGAAGAAAGCGTCGCCCGGCTGCTGGACATCACCGCCGCCGCAGATTTCCCCGTGCGGTTGGTGCCGGCCCTCAACGCCCTCATCGCACCGGTCGCGGAAGTCGCCGAACGCAGCTTGGCGCTCGCCAAGCGCAGCAGTGAAAAACTCCGTCTCGGCGCCGTAAAGCTGATGACCGACGGGTCGATCCAGGGCTTCACCGCCCAGGTGCGGCCGCCCGGCTACTACAAGGGCCCCGATCACGCGATCTGGAACATCGCACCGGAACAGCTGCACGCGACGGTCGAGCATTTGCACGCCCGCGGCCTGCAGATGCACATCCACGTCAACGGCGACCTTGCGTCCGAGGTCGCGCTGGACGCGCTGGAGCAGGCCCTGATGCGGCATCCGCGCGGCGACCATCGGCACACGCTGCAGCACTGCCAAATGGCCGACCGCGCCCAGTTCCGCCGCATGGCGGCGCTTGGCGTCTGCGTCAATCTCTTCGCCAATCACATCTTCTATTTCGGCGATCAGCACTACGAGACCACGCTCGGCCCGGACCGGGCGCTGCGCATGAACGCCTGCGCCAATGCCTTGGAGTACGGCGTGCCCCTGGCGATACACTCCGACGCACCGGTGACGCCCATGGGGCCGCTTTTTACCGCCGCCTGCGCCGTTCAGCGCCGGACGGCTTCGGGCCGCGTGCTGGGCGCGCGGCAACGCATCTCGGTCGAACAGGCCTTGCAGGCGATCACCCTGGGCGCCGCCTACACGCTCAAGCTCGATGCCGAAGTCGGCTCCATCGAATGCGGCAAGCGCGCCGACTTCGCGGTTCTCGACGAAGACCCCCTGAGCGTCGGCGCCGAAGGCCTGCAGGATATCGCTGTCGCCGCGACCGTTCTGCTCGGCGAGCCGACCGGCGGTGACTGAACGTCCACGCCATGTCGAAACCGCCCCCTACGGTAGCGCCCTTGCCCCCACCTCTGCCCTTGACCGTCATTTCGGGTTACCTCGGCAGCGGCAAGACGACCCTGGTCAATCAGCTTCTGCGCGGCGCTCAGGGCCGGCGCATCATGGTTATGGTCAATGACTTCGGCGACATCGCCTTGGACGCCGAGTTGATCGAGGCCCGCGACGGCGACAGCATCACCCTGGCGAACGGCTGCATTTGCTGTTCGATCGGCGGCGGCCTGTTCCAGGCCTTCGGCCGCGCCCTCGACCGTCGGCCGCGCCCCGACCATCTGGTGATCGAGGCCAGCGGCGTCGCCGAACCGCGGCGCATCGCCGCCATCGCCGACGCCGAACCGGAACTGCGCCGCGACCTCATCGTGACCCTGGCCGACGCGCTGAACTGCCAGGCGCAACTTGCCGATCCGCTGATCGGCGACAGCCTCGAACGGCAGATCGAAGCCGCCGATCTTCTGATCGTCAACAAGACGGACCTGGTCACGGACGACGCGGTTACGGAACTGGGCACCCTTCTGGCCGCGTTCAACCCTAACGCCACCCAGGTCCGCGTCGAGCGCGGCGCGATCGGGCTCGACCTGCTGCTTGGCCCCATTGTCGATAGTGCCGCGCGCGAGCAAGGCGCCGCCACGCGGGGGCCCGCGCACATCCACGAAACGCTTTACCGGCGCTGGTCTTTTTCCAGCCCCGACTGCCTTGATCGTGCCGGCCTCGAGCAGTTCTTCGAGCGCCTGCCGCCGGGGATCCTGCGCTTGAAGGGCATCAGCCACGGGCCCGAGGCGGACGATCTTACTGAATTCCATCTCGCCGGCCGGCATCGCGAAATCCGCGGCCGCGCGGCAGCGAAAGCGACCGCGCCCGGCCTGCGAATGGTCGCCATCGGACACAAGGATGCTTTCGACGGCGACGCGATGGAAAAACTCGCAAGCGAACTGCTGCCCCCTGCCGAGGGCAAGCCCGAACGAGGAACAACATGATGCCGCCGCTGCACGCCAACACCGAACGCCTTTGGGACAGTCTCATGCAGATGGCCAGGATCGGCGCCACGCCGAACGGTGGCTGTTGCCGGCTCGTGCTGACCGACGAAGACAAGCAGGCCCGGGATCTTTTCGTCGCATGGTGCAAGGACGCCGGGTGCGGCATCAGCATCGATGGAGTCGGCAACATCTTCGCACGCAGGCCCGGCCGCGACCCGGCGCGGCCACCGGTGTTGAGCGGCAGCCACCTCGACACCCAGCCACACGGCGGGCGCTTTGACGGCGTCTATGGCGTGCTGGCGGCGCTGGAAGTCATTCGCAGCCTCAACGACGCCGGCCTGGAGACCGAGGCGGCCATCGAAGCCGTGGTCTGGAGCAACGAGGAGGGCGTGCGCTACAACCCCGGCATGCTCGGCTCCGGCGTCTTTGCCGGCGCCCACCGCATCGAGGACATTCTCGTCGCCGAGGATCAGGACGGCCGGCGCTATGGCGACGAACTGAAGCGCATCGGTTACGATGGCGACGCGACGGTTGGCGGCCGCGCCCTCGACTCCTTTTTCGAGGTCCATATCGAACAGGGTCCGGTGCTCGAAAGCGAAGGCAAGACCATCGGCATCGTTGGCGGCGTTCAGGGGTATCGCACCTTCGATGTCGTCGTCACGGGCCAGGACTCCCACGCCGGAACCACGCCCATGGACCTGCGCCGCGACGCCTTGAACGGGGCCGCCGCCATGCTGCTGCGGCTCGAGGCCATCGGCGCCGTCGATCCCGCCCAATCCCGCATCACGGTCGGTCATTTGCAGGTTATCCCGAACGCGCCCAGCACGATTCCCGGCTGTGTGCTATTCCACATCGACATGCGCAATCCCTCGACCACGACCATGGCCGAGCAGGAACAGCAATTGCGCGACGGCTTCCGGGACATCGCCGCGGCGCGTGGCCTGGCGGTCGAGATGCGGCCCTGCGATCAACTCGATCCCGTCAGCTTCGATGCCGGCTGTGCCGAGCTCCTGCGTGGCGCCACCAGCGAACTCGGCTACCCACAGCGCGACATGCTCAGCGGCGCCATGCACGACGCCTGTCACCTCGCCGGCCTGGCGCCGACGGCGATGCTCTTCGTGCCCTGCAAGGACGGCCTCAGCCACAACGAGGCCGAGAGCGCCGACGCAACGGAACTCGGCGCCGGTTGCTCGGTGCTGCTGAACGCGATCTTGGCGCGGGCCTCTTGATCGGCAAAAGTGACCCGCTGCGGCGCGATTTCAATTCGTTTGATCGGGTGGCGTCAACAACGCGATTTCCAGCAGGAACTTGCGCCGCACCGCCTCGGCAAAACTGGTATTGCCGTCGGCGGTGACGACGAAGCTGCCGGGCCCTCCGGTGATGAAGGCGGCAAAGGCCGCCTCGAGGTCGTAATCGATCGGGCGCCCGCTGGAACAATCGCGGCAGAGGATCGCCAGGCCGTTGATGACGATACCGGCGGACAGTGCAGCCGCCCTTGCCACCGGGATGGGAATGCCGCCGCTGCTCCAGGCGCTGTCGGCCGAGAAGTCGATGACCTTGCGCGTGCCCTGGATGTCGCTACCGGCGATCAAGGCCTGCGCCGCCGCCAGGGCGCTGCCGATGGCATTCGGCCCGGACGCCAGGCGCGGCGCCTCCAACAGGCGCGTGGCAAAGAGCTTGGCGCTGGCGGCGCCATCGATGATGGTCCAGGGCACCACCACCTCCTGCGAGGCCGCATCGCCCCACTCGACGTAGGTGACGGCGATGCGCTGTTCGAAGCCATAGGAAATGGCCGCCAGAACGTCGGGGTGAGTGATGGCTTCGGCGTAACCACTGCGTTGAAAGCGGATCTCGCCGTCGTCGATGGAACGCGAGGCATCGGCCAGCAGGACCAGCTCGACATCGACCCGCTCGGCCGCCACGGCGCCGTCTAAGGCGAGCAGAAATACCAGCAAGACAGACAGCAGTCGCATGACCCTTACCTCCGCTAGTTTCGGCAGGTGTTGCATTGAAGCGGCTTTATGAACCGCGGACAAGTCACCTCAGCAGTGGATAGCGTCTGGGTTTGGACCCGAACACCCATAATCGGCCAGGAACGGCCACCCCTTGGCGCCGTTCACAAGCTCTGCTTGACGATTAGAAAGCTGTCGTTCGGCGAACGCATCTGACATCGCCGATCTTGACCCTGAACGGTCTCTAGCGTGAATGGTTCAACCGATCCGATGTCCTGGAAGTCGAGGCTTCTTTCAGTCATTTTGAAGATGTTCGTATTCGATTGATATCCGGGTCCAAAACCGGGCCAATTTATGCTGAGACCCAGAGTCGAATTCGTTCCCTTTAGCTTCGCCGTCGTGACCTGTCCGCGCCCCTGTAGATGCTCATCATCACGCCATTCGAGGTTGATTTCGTTTTCACGAGCGTCAAATCCGTCGGTACGGTGTCCTGACCGAATAAGCGTTTTCCAGGGCCAACCACGCGAGGAAAGGTCCATAGTCGGAACTCATCGATAAGCGCATGGGAAAGGAGTGTCTGGATCAGCTGCCAGCTGCCGTGAACTTGCAGCAAGGGACCATCGTGATCCTTGAGTCGAGAGACCTCGGCCACAATGTCCCCTGTGATGGGCGTGGAGTTCTTCCACTCCAGTTTGCTCAACGTGGATGTCGTAACGAACTTGGTAGCGTTGTTGAGTTTGTCGGCAACTGGGTCGTTTTCTATGTGTGGCCAATAGGCTGCGAAGCTCTCATAGGTCTTTCGGCCAAGCAGAAGGTCGTAGGGAGCAGCCATCGCCTCTTCCATGACCTGCGCCATCACCTCGTCCCAATAGTTGACGGCCCAGCCGCCGTGTTTGAATCCACCCGAAGGATCTTCCTCGCGTTGGCCCGGCGCCTGCATGACCCCGTCAAGAGTCAGGAAAGTCAAAACAGCGACATCTCTCATCGCGACTTCTCCTATTTCGGTGTTGGAACGCATATCGCTTGCTGTGTGACCCCAAGCCGAGGCGAGCACCAACAGAGCCTCGGGATTGCCATGTGGCGGCTAAGATCACGGACACTTAGCAGCCTGCGCCATTGCCCCGTTCCCACAGGCGAATCGCGCGTCCTATGAATTTGTCGATCCGTGTCTGGGAAATGTCGTCGGATCGCCGAAATCGAATACAACTCTTGCCCCTGTTTAGTCCGGCTAACAAACTGCCATCCGGGTCAATCACTGAGGCGTTTCCGACATAAAGACTGACATAGTTCTTTTGTGCATTGAGGTGGAAAACTGCAGTATCTGCATTTCCATAACACAGCATCTTGTAGTGAATTATCTCGACAAGAGCGGGGCCATTTTTTTTAATGAGCCGCCTCAATTCTTGCAATTTTTGCCGTCGCCAATCATCCTCCAATTGACCCATATACTCATCCGGTGTTTCAGCTGTATAGAGCATTCCCAGACCCCAGTATCGCTATTGTTGCTCCTGCTCGGTCCCACCACGTATCCTGGGTCAATTCACCCGACGCGGTCATGATTCCGTTGGTTTCCAAAACCTAACAGCTCTCGACGCGGTAAAAAGCTGCTATTTGTGCGTAGCACAATTGGCGACGCTCCAACCTTATGACGCAAGCGGCAAAAGGATGTCTGTCAGGAGTTCATCTTGAGCAGTATCGGCTGGATCATTCAGATAGAGCTCGTAGGATGGAGCGTCCACCGGTTCATGACCCGAACTTGGCAACCACTCACCGTATAGATAGTCGTAGGCGACCTTAATCGCTGAATAGGGGCCCTTGTAGTGCAGGATCGCATGTTTCCCTCCGATCAACTGCACTTCTTCCATTCCCGTGGGGACCGCCATGTCACTGGGAATGACAAGCCCGGCATGGCAGCGCAAATCCGCCTGCGCAACAACGTTTGGGTCGTCATGGTGCACCCCCACCATTTCCTTTACTTTGTTCGACCACAAATCGAGTGATGTGGCAGTCGCCTTGAGCGCCTCAAAGCATGCGGCTGCCTCTGTATAGGGGCCCCTATGCATTAAGGCTGCGAGGCGCCGTGACGATACTTCGTCGATTTCAACTTCGAACATTTTGAATTTTCCTTTTGAAGTCTGTTTTAGGGGTCGGCTGAACCGGCCCCTTTTGCGGAACTCATTTGGAGAAACTCCAAAGCCTTCCGTAAATACGCGGCTAAAGCTCTTGACGTTGGGATATCCAACATGGGAAGCCACCTTAGAAACGGGCCAATCGTAGTGAGTGAGCCAGCTCGCGGCGCGATACATCCGCACTCGGCGCACCGCCTGCGCACAGGTTTCTCCAGTCATTGCTTGAAAAACCCGGTGCCAGTGAAACCGCGACATTGCCGCGACATCCGCCAGGGCATCCAAAGAGAGATCGCCATCCGGGTGTTCATGGACATACTTCAACACCCGCAATATGCGATTCTCATAGACCGGAGGCATTCTCATTCCTTTGGATTGTTCCACCTGTGATATGTCACAAGCGGAATTCACAAATCTTGCTGAATGCAGATGACGGCTTTCTGGCACCAAAAAGGCTCTTAATTTGATCTTCCGGAATGTTCGCGGCCCGAAGGGAAGCGGAGGTTCGAGACATTGAACTTAAGAATCCACATTGGCGCGATTGCGGCCCGTCAATTTAAAACCGAGACACCACTCAGTGGTTCGGCGGCTTGCCGGCGTGCTTGCCAGGCCGCGGGCCGGGCGGTCTAATCGCCCCGAGTTCGACCCGCGACGCCCTGGAGAGCCGACATGGACAGCACCCGCCTGGAGACGGTCTTGCGGTTGATCGACGAGGCCAACAGCCGCGATCCAAAGCGCGCCGAGACCGACGCGGGATCGCAGGCCGGCGAAGAACTCTATGGTCGCCGCATGAGTGCGCGGCTTGAGAGTTTTCTGCCCGCCGCCGGCGAGGCCTTGCGCATCGCCGTGCGCGGACAACACATCGAGCGATGGACCTCTCCGCGCAAGAGCTACCCCGAGGGCCGGGTCGGCTATCTGCGCTGGCGCAAGGACCTGAAGGACTTCCACGCCCGGCGCGTCGGCGAATTGATGACCGGCGCCGGATACGATGAGACCGCCGTCGCCCGGGTCGCCGCCCTGATCCGCAAGGAGCGTCTGAAACACGACGCCGAAGCGCAGGCGCTGGAAGACGTCGTCTGCCTGGTCTTCCTCGAACATTACGCCGCCGACTTTATCGCCAGCCACGAGGATCCCAAGGTCGTCGACATCCTGGCCAAGACGGCCCGCAAGATGTCACCGGACGGCCTCGCCGCGGCAACGAAACTCGACCTGGAAGCCAGGCTGTCGCGGCTTCTGGGCAAGGCTTTAGCCGGCGCCGAAAAAAGCTGAAAACTCAGTCCCGGTAGCTCGTGTCCTTGCGGTCAAGCAAGCGCAGCAGGGCCGGCCAGGCGCGGTCGCCCATGGGCGGACTGAACTGGGCGGCGGTGTGTTCGGCGACCTCTTGCGAGGGCATGACGACCTCGTCGCGACTGGCCATGACATCGACCTGCACCTTACAGGCCATTTCCAGGTAATACATCGTCTCGAAGGCGTCCTGAATGGTCTCGCCCGCCGTCAGAAGCCCATGGTTGCGCAAGATCAGCGACCGCTTGTCGCCGAGATCGGCAACCAGCCGCTCCCGCTCGTCGAGGTCGAGGGCGATGCCCTCGTAGTCGTGATAGGCGACGCGGTTGTGGAACAGCATGGCGTGCTGGTTCATCGACAAGAGGCCGGACTTCATACAGGACACGGCGACGCCGGCGCGGGTGTGGGTGTGCAGCACGCAGTTGACGTCGGATCGCGCCTTGTGAATGGCGCTGTGAATGATGAAACCGGCTTTGTTGACGTCATAAGGCGTCTCTTCGACGACCTCGCCCTCGTAGGTGATCTTGACCAGGCTGGAGGCGGTGATCTCGTCGAACAGCAAGCCATAGGGATTGATCAGGAAATGCCCGGGCTCGCCCGGCACTCGCGCCGAAATGTGGGTGTAGACCAGATCGCTCATACCGTAGTGCGCGATCAGGCGGTAGCAGGCCGCCAGATGGACGCGGGTTTCCTGTTCGTCCAACGATCCCGGAGCGTCGGGTCGGCGAAAGGGGGTGGCTCCAGCCATCGGTTTCTCCTCGGGTTGAATCGCGCGCGGCGAGAGGGCGCATACGTCTTTGTCACAGCCTCTCGGATTTGCCGTCGCAAGCCAAGACTTTAGTGACCCGCAAGTGCCTGTTTAACCGCCGTCAGCACCGCTTGCGTATCCTCGGCGTCGCCGATGGTGATGCGCAGGGTGCCCAGGTCGTCCGGCCAGGCCAGGGCCTGGACAAGAATGCCCCGCGCCGCCAAGGCGTCCCGTACTTCCGCCGCCGCCCGCGGCGTGCGTACGGCCAGGAAATTGGTGCTCGACGGCAAGGGCGCACAGCCCAACGCCTGCAAGCCGTCGGCCAGTCTCTGGCGCTGGGTGGCGGTTTCGTGCACCACCCTTAGCATATGCGCCTGGTCGAGCATGGCGGCACGGGCCGCCGCCAAACCGGCGCGGTTGACGTTGAAACTGCCGCGCAGGCCGGCGAAGCCGGCGGCGAGGTCGGAGTCGCTGGTGATACCGTAGCCGATGCGCAGACCGGCCAGGCAATAGGCCTTGGAAAAGGAACGTGTCACCACCCAGGGACCCTGACGGCCCGCCAGGATCGACAGGACGTCGGCTCCGCCGTCGTGCTGGCCAAACTCGTGGTAGGCCTCGTCGACGACCAGCAGGCAGTCATCCGGCAGCGCCTTGGCGGCACGTTCCACCGCCGCCGCCTCGGCAAGACCGCCGGTGGGGTTGTTCGGCGTGCAGAGATAAAACAACCGGGTCCTATCGGTTACGGTGGCCAGCATGGCCTCGACGTCGCAGGCGGCATCGGCCCGCACCGGCACCTCGATCAGACCGGCACCGGCTTGCAGCGCGGCCTGCCGGCACATCTGGAAGGTCGGCGCTGGAAAAACCGCCGCGTCGCCGGGCTCGATGGCGAGCCGGGCGGCGGCCAGGAGGATCTCACCGCTGCCATTGCCGAAGGTCAGGCGGTCGCGCGGGACGCCAGTCCGTTCCGCGATGAGCTCGGCCAGGGCCGTGCAGCCGTGGTCGGGATAAACGTTGGCGGCAGCCAGCACGGCCTGCGCCGCCGCCAAAGCCTTGGGAGACGGCGCGAAGGCGCTTTCGTTGAGGTTGAGCCGGCGCACGCTGGTATCCGGCCGGTCATCGGCCTCGGCGAAGGACGGTGGCCCGGCGACCCCGGCGGCGCGCAGCCGCGCGATGGGAATGGCGCGTTGCATGGGCACGCTCACCCGTGCGACCAGTCGGCCGGGTCTTCGGAATTGCCTGGCGACAGACCGAGCTCGTCGCCTTGGGTCGAGCAGCCGAGCCCGAGCACGGTGCGGTTGGCATAGGCGAAGTAGGCGGTGACCTGATTGATTTCAAGGATCTCGCCGTCGTCGTAGCCAAGCCGGCGCAACTCGTCGACCGCCGCTTGGCTGACATCGCTGGGCCGTTCGGTCAGCGCCCGGGCATAGACCATCGCCGCCTTTTCCTTGGCCTCGAGCGGCGCCTTGTCGGGGGCGCGCGCCTCGATCGCCGCGCGGATCGCCTGCGACCGCGTGTCGTCGGCGAGCAGGCGCTTGAGGCCGGCGAAATGGTGCTCGACACAATAGCCGCAGGCATTCAGCGAACTGACCCAGACCCCGAGGGTCTCGAGAAACCACTTGGGCACGCGGTTGCCGGTGTGGTGCAGCACGTTCTTGTAGAGCGCCATGTGCCCTTCCATGCTGTGCGGGCGCAGGGAGTGCGACATCATGATGTTGTCGACATTGTCGTCCGGGCCCTTGACCCGGTCATAGAGCTGCTTCAAACGGCCGCTCGCCTCGCCATAGGCAATCGTCTTGATCCAGGCCAAAGTTTGCCCTCCCCTTGGTGGCGCGCAAATGAAAGTCGTCGCGACGCCGCCCCATGTGAGCCGGGCGACCGCGTCCGCATTGTCGGCCGAGAGGCGCGGCAAGACAATCCCGGCCGCCGCGACGCGGGACCGGGATTGGAAACATTCACTAAAGGGCCGGCGGCCCGAAGGGGGTCAGGCCGCGATGCGCTGCTGTGCCGGGGCGTAAAAGCGACCGAAACGGTTTTCGAGGAAACGGCCGAGTTCGATATCCTCCTGGCGAATGAAACCCTTCGACGGCAGCGTGCCGTCGGCCAGCATGTCGAGCACGGCGCAGATGCCGCCGGCCGTCGTCGTCTGGATGGCACCGTAATCGATACCACCGACGTTCTGGCCGAAGATCTTATTGGCATAAGTCTCCTGCATGAAGCGGCCGCCCTTCTCGCCACTGACGGTGACGAAGATGATGACGACATCCTGCTGGGTAACCGGCAGGGCGGTTTCCAAGATGTCCTTCAAGAGGTCGCGGCGCTCGTTGAGGCGCAGGTCCTGCAGCAGGGCCTTCATGATGGTGCAGTGGCCGGGGTAACGAATGGTGCGGTAGTTGAGGCTGCGCACCTTGCCCTCGAGGGTATCGCAGAGCGTACCGAGACCGCCCGAGGTGTTGAAGGCCTCGTACTTCTCGCCGTCGATGGAGAACTCTTCCAATTCTTCCAGCGGCGGGACCTCGCGCAGGGTGCCGTCGATGATGGCCTCGCAGGGTTCGCAATACTCGTTGATGACGCCGTCGGTACTCCAGGTCAGGTTATAGTTGAGCGCGTTGGCCGGGTAGCGTGGCAAGGCGCCGACCCGCAGGCGCAGGCTGTCGAGGCTGTCGAATTTTTTGGTCAGGTCGTAGGCGACGATCGAAATGAAGCCGGGCGCCAGACCGCACTGCGGGATAAAGGCGGTCTCGGCGCCTTGGCCGAGCCCCTTCACCAGGCGGGTCATGGCGACGTCTTCGGTCAGGTCGAGATAATGCACGCCGACTTCCCTGGCCGCTTCGGCGATGTGGCGTGTGGCGTGAAAGGGCGCGGCGCTGAGGACGGCGAAACGCCCCGCGAGGGCCTTGCCGAGGGCCGCCTTGTCCTGAACATCGAGCTCGATTGTTTCGCATCCCACGGGCAGTTCGGCGCGCTCAAGCTGCTGTCGAGAGGCGTCGGCAACGGCAATCCTGTAATCCCCGGTCGCCGCCAGAAAGCTGCAGATCGTAGCGCCGATCTTGCCGGCTCCGACCACCAATATCGATTTCATGGCTACCTGCTCCATTGATTTTTGTCGGGTTTCTTACCGGTCAGCAGTATTCGCGATTTTTCGGTCAAAAAGAATAGATAGAATGATCTTTATGCTTATATTTGTTAGTGAAATTCACTTATTCTATAGGCATTATGGAAACACGAAATAAAGACGAGGAATTGATCGCGCTGCTGCGGGCCAATGCGCGCACGCCGGTCTCCGAATTGGCGCGCAGGCTTGGGGTCTCGCGCACCACGGCCCAGGCTCGGCTCGAGAAACTGGAACGCAACGGAACCATCGAGGGCTACAGCCTGCGGCTCTCGGACCGCTACCGGCGCGAACAGGTCCGCGCCCTGGTGATGATCAAGTCACCGCCGGCCGACCGCGCCCGCATCGAGGACTTTCTGCGGCCCCGGCCGGAACTGCGCGCGCTCTATTCGATCAGCGGCGTTTACGACTTTGCTGCCGTGGTCAGCGCCAAATCGGTCGAGGACCTGGATCGCATCATCGACGCCATCGGCAACATCGACGGCGTCGTCGACACCATGTCCTCGGTCATCCTCTCGACCCGCATCGGACGCGAGTAAGCCCCAGATGTCCGCTGTCAGCCAGATAACCACTGTCAGAAAGTCTTGGCGCCGTTGGCTGGCAGCATGACGGCATAGACCGACGCGGTGGCGGTGATAAAAAGGCGGTTGCGCTTGGGGCCCCCGAAACAGAGGTTCGACACCCGCTCGGGCACCAGGATCTTGCCGATGAGCTCGCCTTCCGCAGTGTAACAATGCACGCCGTCGCTGGCGCTGCACCACAAGCGGCCTTGGTCGTCGAAGCGAAAGCCGTCGAAAATGCCGGCGGTGCATTCGGCGAAGACCGCGCCGCCCGTCAGCGTGCCGTCGCCGGAAACGTCGAAGACGCGGATGTGGCGCGGCCCGCCGGTCACGTGCGTCGCGCCGGAATCGGCGATGTAGAGTTGGCTTTCATCGAGCGAAAAGGCGAGCCCGTTGGGCCGCACGAAATCATCGGCGACGATGCGGCAGTCGCCGCTTTCGGGGTCGATGCGAAAAACGAAATCGCCGCCGACCTCCGGCTCGGCCTGATAGCCTTCATAGTTTGAATCGATGCCGTAGGCCGGGTCGGTGAACCAGATCGAGCCGTCGGACTTGACCACGACGTCGTTCGGGCTGTTGAGGCGTTTGCCCTGGTAGCGCTCCGCCAAAACCGTGATGCGGCCGTCGTGCTCGGTGCGGGTGACCCGCCGCGACCCGTGCTCGCAAGAGACCAGGCGCCCCTGACGGTCCACCGTATTGCCATTGCCGTAGAGGCCGATCGGCCCGCGAAACAGCCCAACCGCCCCGCTCGCCTCGTCCCAGCGCAGCATGCGGTCGTTGGGGATGTCGCTCCACAGCAATGATCGCAAAGCCGGGAAGTAGGCCGGCCCCTCGCACCAGCGCCCTTCGCCCCAAAGTTGTTCGATGCTGGCACTGGTCTTGACGCAACGCCGAAACCGCTCGTCCAGGATCTCAAAATCACTCTCGGCCATGCTCTCGATTCTCCGCCTGTCAACGCCTTCTCCCGGTACCCCCGTGATTAGGATGACACATTGATTAGCATGACACATTCGTCGGATCGCGGCTAAAACATGAGCGCAAATGCAGGAAACCGGCAATAATCGATTGATACCCGCGGGAGAACGACTTTGCTCAATCTCGACGCCTTCGATAAGGCGATCCTCAACCACCTGCAGCGGGACAACCGTGTCACGTCGGACGTCCTGGGCGCCGAAATCGGCCTGTCGCCGACCGCCTGCCAGCGCCGCATCAAACGGCTGCGCCAACAAGGCGCGATCAGAAAGGACGTTTCGGTGCTTTCGCCCGACCTGATCGGCGAGCGCATCTCGATGATCGTGCTCGTCGAATTGAAACGCGGGCGCAGCGCCGCCATCGACCAGTTCACCCGCCGTATGCAAAGCCTGGACGAGGTGCAACAGTGCTACTACACCGTCGGCGACGTCGATTTCGTACTCATCGTCACCGCGGCGAGCTTGGCCGATTACGAGATCTTCACCCGCGAAGTATTTTTCGATAACGCCGACATTCGCAGATTCACCTCCATTCCCGCCCTGCGCGCGGTCAAACTCGGCTTGCAGATCCCGCTGGCGTGACTCGCGCGCCTCTGGAAACCATGCGCGCCACTTTCGCCAAGCGCCGGGGCATGGCAAGACAGGGCCATGGCAAGACAGGGGCACGGCTACACGGGGCGACGGCGAAAAGAGGGAGATCAGAAGTGCAGTCCACTCTGGCGCAAACCATAATCGAAACCCTGGCGGCGGCCGGCGTTAAACGCATCTTCGGCATTCCCGGCGGCGGTTCGAGCCTCGCCCTGATCGAGGCCGCGGATCACGCCGGCATCGACTTTGTCCTGACCCGTGGCGAGACCGCGGCGGCGATCATGGCCGCCGTCACCGGCGAACTGAGCGGCAATCCGGGCGTCGTCTTGACCGGCATCGGCCCCGGCGCCGCCAGCGCCGTCAATGGCGTTGCCTACGCCCACCTGGAAAAGGCGCCCCTGCTGCATTTCACCGACGGACCGGCGGCCTCGCTGCATCAGGCCTTCGACCAGTTGGCGCTCTATGCCCCGATCAGCAAGGCGCAGATGCAACTGCGCCCGCAAGGCGCGCGGGCGGCCATGGCCTCGGCAATCGCGAAGGCGCTGGCGCTGCCGCGCGGTCCGGTGCAGATCGAGCTCACGGCAGCCGATGCCGCCTTGCCCGTCAGCGGAGCGGAATCCGGGGTAGTCGGCGAAGCCGAAAGCACGGCGGCTGGCGCAATGCCCCACCCAGGCCTTGCGGACTCCGGCAGCTTCGAAGCGGCAATCCGCTGCCTGGCCGCCAGCCGCAAGCCCCTGCTGCTGGTTGGCGCCGAGGCTCGCTCTGGCGACGGCCCCGATGCTCTGCGACGGTTGTGCGAAGCGCTTGGCTGCCCGGTGATGCCGACATACAAGGCCAAGGGCGTGCTGCCCGACAGCCATGCCCAATGCATCGGCCATTTCACCGGCGCCACGGCGGAGGCCGCGGCCGTGCGGGCCGCCGACCTGCTGATTTTCTTCGGCCTCGACCTGGTCGAGATGATTGCCGGCGATTGGCTGCACAGCAGGCCGATCCTGGCGCTCTCGCCGGCGCCGACCGAGGCCCTGCCGGCGCCGCCGGTCGGCCAGGTCACGGCGCCTCTTGGCGAAATCGTCGACCGCCTTCTGCCGCATACCGACAGGTCGCGGTGGAGTGCCGCCGAGATCGCGGCCTTGCATCAGGATCTGCGCGACCGGCTGCGCCTAGCCGGTCAGGGCCACACGGCCGAGAGTATCGCCGAAGCGCTGAACGAGGTGGCGCCGGAGGGCTGTCGCTTCACGATCGACGCCGGCGCCCACATGTTCGCCGTCATGGCGCGCCTTGAGGCCAGCGAGGCTTTTGGCGTCTTGAAGTCGAACGGCCTCTCGACCATGGGATTTGCCCTGCCCGCCGCCATCGCCGCGGCGCTGGAGCAGCCCGCGCGGCCGGTCGCCGCGATCATCGGCGACGGTGGCATGATGATGTGCCTGGCGGAACTGGCGACCGCCGTGGAACGGCAGTTGCCGCTCGTCGTCCTGGTGGCCAATGATGCCGCCCTCGCCCTGATCGACGTCAAGCAGCAGCGCCAACAGTTCAGAAACCGCGGCGTGCGTACACGCGAGTTTGACTTCGCGGCGGCGGCACGGGCCCTGGGCTGCCGGGCCTGGCGCCTGGGAGAAGACGACGCCTTGGCGCCGTGCCTGCAAGAGGCCTTCGCCGGCGAAGGACCGGCCCTGCTCGACATTCGAATCGATGCGAGCGGCTACGCTGAACAATTGAGCGCCCTGCGCGGCTAAAAGCGGCGCACCTCCGGTAAATGGGGAGCGTGGCCACCCGCGATTACGGCTATGTCCTACTAACTCGCGGATCGGGCCACAAGAAGTCGAAAAAAAATCATAGTCTTACACCGCCGGCCCCAGGAACCCCGGTTCACGGCAGGTGGCGGGAATGGCTTTCTAACTGCCCGCTTCTGCCTTAAGACTGGCGAACCTTCACTGCGGACCCATATACGGTCAATGCCGCGAACTCGGCTGATAGAAAGGTACCGGGATGTCCAATCCAGTCGATCGGGCCGAGACGGCCACCATTCCACTTGATCGTGACCTCTTCATGCGGACGCTTATTCGCGAGCTTGCCGGCACACTGGAAGATGTGGTCGGGCTCGAGGACGCCTCGGGCTACATCAGTGTTGTTGGGACAACCATCGGCGAGAGCATCGACCAATCGTATCGAAAGGCTCTGCGCATCGACAAACTGTCCCGCGCGCAGGTCTCGGACGTTTTGGTTGATCTCAAACGCCGCATCGATGGCCAGTTCTATGTCATCGAGGAGAGTGAGCAGCAAATAGTATTGGGCAATAAAGCCTGCCCATTCGGCGACAAGGTCATTGGGCGCCCATCGATGTGTATGATGACCTCCAATGTGTTCGGAAATATCGCGGCAGAGAACCTGGGCTATGCAAAGGTCGAGTTGCAACGTACCATCGCGGCTGGACATGGCGAGTGCCGGGTCGTGATCCACCTGCAGCCAGTCGGACGGGCCAAAGAAATCGATGGACGCGAGTATTATTCGTCGCCCGAATAGCGCAGCGCTAGAATTCGCGGCCCTCGCGGCATCCGATCCTCGTGTATGCCTGCTGGTCGATGCGGCCGGCATCGTGGTTTCGGTCAATGCAGCGGCACGGCATGCGCTGCCGGGTTTAAGGCCCGGTACCGATTTTGCCAGCGTGAGCCCGTCGCCAGCCGCCGTCACGACTTACATCCGTCAGTGCACCCGGACACGAGGACCGGTGCCGGGCAGGATCGTGTTGGGTTCTGGCGACGGAGAGCCTGATTCCTGGAGCAGCCATGGCGGTTTGTTTGAGCCTGCCGCCGGAGGCAAGGCAGTCGTCATCTTGCGGTTGCAGCTTGCCGAACTTGGCAAATCGGCCTTTGCCATGCTCAACCGAAAAATTGAAACGCTTAACTCCGAGATTGAATGGCGAGAGCGAGCCGACCGCACCGCCGGGCATCTGGCGGCAATTGTCTCGTCGTCAACGGATGCTATCTACAGCAAGACCTTGGAAAACATCGGCACGAGTTGGAACCAGGGCGCCGAGCGCATTTTCGGCTATACCGCGCAGGAGATGATCGGCCAGTCGGTTCTGCGCCTGATACCGCCCGACAAACGCGCTGAAGATGCCATGCTTCTCGGTCGGCTTGTGTCAGGTGAAACCCTGGAACCTGTCGAGACCGTTAGGCAGACCAAAGATGGAGATCTGCTCGACGTGTCGGTGACGATCTCACCAATCAAGGACGGCGCCGGCAACATTATCGGCGTCTCAAAGATCGTGCGCGACATCGGCGCGCGTAAAGTGGTCGAACGTTCGCTTCGAGCGGCGAACGCATCCTTCCGGCAACTTGTCGATAGTTCGCCATGCGGCGTCTACGCCGTCGATGCTGACTTCCGGCTCTCGCAGGTGAGCGCCGGGGCACAGAAGGCTTTCGAGAATGTACGTCCGCTCATTGGACGCGATTTTGCGGAAGCGCTCCGGATCATCTGGCCCGAACCTGCGGCCAGCGAATTTATTGGGCGCTTCCGACACACGCTTGAGACCGGCGAAGCCTATCACGCGCCAACCACCGTGCAGACCCGACACGACACTAACCAAGTCGAAGCCTACGACTGGAAGATCGAGCGGATGACATTGCCCGATGGTCGATCTGGCGTTGTTTGCCACTTCTACGACCTTTCGGAACGTCAGCACTACGAAGCGGCGTTGCGCGAGAGCGAGCAGCGGTTCCGCGGCACGTTTGAGAACGTCTCTGTTGGTGTCGCCCATGTCGGCATGGATGGACGATGGCTGGAGATTAACGATCGGCTGTGCGAGATTGTCGGCTACACGCGCGCAGAAATACTAACGCAAACGCTGGACCGTATCCGGCACCCCGACGACCGCGGTGCTGATCTTGAGCACGTGCGCAGGCTGCAGGGAGGGGAAATCACAAGTTACCAGTCTGAAGAGCGCTACCTCCGCAAGGATGGCGGCGTCGTATGGGTTCATGTGAGCGTCGGCCTGCAGCGCAACAACGCAGACGCGCCAGCCTACCTCATATACGCCGTGAGCGACATCAGCGAGCGCAAGTCGGCGCAGGAGCATCAACAGTTCCTAATGGGCGAACTGGCGCATCGCTCGAAGAACCAGCTTGCCGTGATCGATTCCATAGCCGGGCAAACGGCGAGAAATGCCGCTTCAATAGAAGATTTCCGCACCGTGTTCGCCCAACGATTGAATGGCCTCGCGGTGTCGATCGATCTGTTAGTAAAAGGGGCGTGGAGCGGCGTTCCACTTCGCGAGCTGATCCAACAGCAACTCGCTCCTTTCAAAGGCGACGAGAGTCGTCTCCATTGCGAAGGTCCGGAAGTAACACTCGATGGCAATGCCGCCGAGGCGCTCGGCCTTGCGTTGCACGAACTGTCGACCAATAGCGTAAAGCATGGCGCCTGGTCGGCTCCTGGCGGCACGGTCTCGGTGTCGTGGAATTTCGATCACCAAACCAAAGACACACCGCGCTTGCGTTTGAGTTGGGTCGAACGCGGTGGACCCCGCGTTAGCAAGCCGACCCGCAGAGGTTTCGGACAGACTTTAATCCAGCACATTGTGGCTCAAAAATTGCAGGGCGAAGTCGATCTGGCGTACCCGCCGGAGGGATTGACATGGACTCTTTACTTCACCGTGCAGCCGCTTCGCTAGGTCGTGACGCACCTGCGATTTGCCGAACTTGGGGCGCAGAGTTGATTTACTGTTAAAAGAGATCTTCCAAGTACGCTGGAACGACGCCTCGACTGATTGCGTTAAACATAGGAATTGCGCCTAAACGCAATGAATTGACCAATGCGACTTATCGGCCATCACATTCTGATCGTAGAAGATGAGATTTTAATTGGGATGGAAATCGCGGACACCTTTCGCGATGCGGGAGCTGAGATTGTGGGACCGGCCACGTCGGTCGACGAAGCTCTCCAGCTGCTGGAGAACGAAACCGTCACCGCGGCTGTTGTCGATGTCAATCTGGGCGGAGATACCTCATTGCCGGTCGCTGTAAGGCTCGAAGCCGGTCACCTCCCCTTTGTTTATCATACCGGCCAGCCCGGAATTTGCGGTCCTGCCGCATGGCCCAAGGCGCCGATCGTGTGTAAACCGGCATTGGCATCGACAGTGGTTGCAGTGATTGCCGACGCAGTGGGAAAGGTTTAGGGGAAACGGCCGTAATCGCGGGTGGT
>JAJFGM010000708.1 GCA_021776145.1 Kiloniellaceae bacterium
GCTGCTGCCCTGAACCCCCGGCGGTTTCGGCCGGGCCGGCGGCAATTGGCCCCTATTGTTTGACGGCGCAGGTGACTTCGGCCGAGCCGAAATAGGCTTCGACCGGTTGTCCGGTCTGATCGTTGTCGACGAAGATGGCCACGGCACGCACCGGTTCCGGCGGTTCGTGACCAAAGGCGCGCCGGAAATCGGCCAGTAGGTCGCGCTGTTCCCGGTGCCAAGCGCCCAGCCCGGCGGGACCGGCCCGCACCACCAGCGAGCGCACGACGCCCGGCATATAGGGGCTATCAATGATCGCCCCGGGGGTTTCACGTTGGGTGGTCCATACGTAGCGCAGGGTCGGTACCGGATTGGGCGAAAGCACCGAGCCTGGATGCCCGAAAATCAAAAATAGCGCCGCGGCGACGTCTTCCTTGCCCCGCTCGCGCAGATCGGCGTCGGCCTGCAAGCGTTCGACCCGCCAGCTCCATGCGATTTGCCGGCAATGGTGGGTATCGACCTCGACGTCGCGCAACAGCCCGGACGCCGAATTGCGGCCGATAGCGCGGATTGCCAGTCGACCACCGGCCTGCGCCAGGCGATATTCCGTTGCGCCCTTGAATTGCAGATGCAGCCAGTCGTCCTGGATTGCCGTTGCCGGACTGAACAGAACCAGCTTGTCGATTTGTGGTGAGGACGCCGGATTGGCCGGCGTGGTGCAGGCAGAGAGGACGAGAAGCCACAGGACGCAGAACCGCGACGCCAGCGCGGCGCGCGGCCCATACCGCGTTGGCGCGAAGCATCGCGGCCGGCGCCAGGGCCAAACTATCGCAACAGCTCCTCGAAATGCGGCGCGGCGGCCGGAATGGCGGTCCGGCGCAATTCGCCGACCAGCTGTCGCCGGCCCAAGGGATTGCGAATCGTCTCCAGGATGTGACGGTCCAAATGCCAACCCGGCCTGTGCCGGTCGCGCACCAGCGTCAAGGCCGCCTCTTGATCAAGCATTTCGTAATCGCGGCCCTCGGCGCGCAGAGCGGCCAGACCGACAGGCCGCGGTGCCGCGTCGGGGCCGGAGTGATTCAGGCAGCCGTGCGTCGAGATATAAACCCGCGCCGTTTCGAGTTCCCGACACGGTCCGGACTCAAGCGACAGCTCGATGCCACGCATTTCGCCGTAGGCGTAGTTCTCGCCGCCAAGTTCAGTTTCGTGCATACGTACCAACTGGGCCGCCGTCAGCCAGGTCACCGAGATCTCGACTCGGGCGCCGGGGATATACTGCAGATTGGCGGCCATGGCGCCGTACTGGGTCACGTGGGCAGAATAGACGACGTCGTGGTCGCTGAGCCAAGCGTTGATAACCGGGATCTCGGACTCGCGTCCGCTGAGGTAGTCGAACTTGCGCTTGAGCTGATGCGGCGAGCGATTGGAACCATGCGCGATGACCGGGGCTCGACCCTCGAAAAGGTCGGGGCGATCGTCCGGCAAGGGGCCCGCCTCGCCGTCTCTGTAAAGAAAACTCTCCGCCGGGGCGGCAAAAGGATAACCCTTGGCGAGCCTGAGAAGCGACTCTTCGTCACTCGGCAGCGCCCACGGGTGACCCGACTGCGTCATGAAGACGGACGTTGTTTGCTTGGATCTAGTCCGTGCAGGGCGGCGGAAGTTCCGTATCGATGCATTCGATCCGATAGCGGGTCGTACATTGGTCCACGGTTTGCCAAGCATGCTTGGCCCATTCGACCTTTGCCGACTCGTAATCCTCGAAGGGGCCGAACCACTCTTCGTTGCCGCCGATGGCCTCCCGAAAGTGGGTGTCCGTGTACTCGCCGCCAACTACGAAATACCGCGCCATGATTTGGGTCTCGTAAATCAATTACTGATCTTGACCGCATCGCCAATGGTACAGACGGCCGCTTTTCCGATCCAGAGATCATTTTTTCAGACCGAAGGTCATGTATAGTCTCAAATTCGACTTGCAAGATCGTTAACTCGACACATTTGTGCCATTCTTCCCGGCGACGCCTTCAAAGCTCACGGATGTCGCCAAGGCGGCGCCAGGGAGGTAGATTGACGTTCCGCCTTTCGACTCCACGTCGACCCCCCTCTAAGACCGCCAACACCCGGCGCGATAAAAGACCAGGCGCATAAAAGGATCAAGCCTCATGCCCTTCGATCTCACTGGATTTTCAATTTTCGTGATCGCCGTGGTGGTCCTGGCCATCATCATTGTCATCATGGGCATAAAATCCGTGCCGCAAGGCATGGAGTACACCGTCGAGCGCTTTGGCAAATACATTCGCACCCTGAAACCAGGCCTGAACCTCATCCTTCCCGTCATCGACCGCGTTGGGGCGGAACTCAACATGATGGAAACGGTGCTCGACGTCCCCTCGCAAGAAGTAATCACCAAGGACAACGCCGTGGTCCAAGTCGACGGCGTCGTGTTTTACCAGGTGATCGACGCCGCCCGAGCCGCTTATGAAGTTCGCAATCTGGAACGCGCCATTCTCAATCTGACCATGACCAATATTCGCACCGTGATGGGCTCTATGGATCTGGACGAGCTCTTGTCGCAGCGCGACAAGATCAATGCGCAATTGCTTCAAGTCGTCGATGACGCGACGGAACCCTGGGGTCTGAAAGTGACCCGCATCGAGATCAAGGACATTACACCGCCGGCCGACCTCGTCGATTCCATGGCCCGGCAGATGAAGGCCGAACGAGATAAGCGCGCAACCATTCTTGTCGCCGAGGGTGACCGTCAAGCCGAAATCCTCCGCGCCGAGGGCGAGAAACAAGGCGCCATCCTGGCCGCTGAAGGACGCCGCGAGGCCGCCTTCCGCGACGCCGAGGCCCGCGAGCGTGAAGCCGCGGCCGAAGGCAAGGCGACGACCCTGGTATCCGACGCCGTGGCCAATGGCGAAGTTCAGGCTCTCAATTACTTCGTCGCGCTCAAATACATCGAGGCCCTGGGCCGCTTTGCCGATTCCAAGAACCAGAAAACATTTTTCCTGCCTGTCGAGGCGACCGGCGTCATCGGCGCCATTGGCGGCATCACCGAAATCGCTCGCGAGGCCCTCAAGAAGGACCCGGACGGCCCCACCGGCGGCGGCGGCTCGGGAAGCGGCCGCTTGAGAAGCGGCAGCGCGGGTGGCGGCAGCGCGGGAGGCGACAGCGTGGGCGGCGGCAGCGCAGGTGGCGGCAGCGCAGGTGGCGGCAGCTCAGCAGGCCCCTGGGACGGCAACCACGCGTAACAACGGTCCGTGTGAGGCTTGCGAACCGGGGCCCGTCATTCGATCCACATTTTGGCAAGGGAATCGGCTTAGATTGCGCCGTTCAGCGTTCTTTCGACCCTGACATCCGATGAACCTTTTTTCAGAGTCAGAACACTAGGAATAAAGCCATCATGGATTTTTTCGAAGGCATCGAGTTCTGGTATTGGTGGGTGGCGGCGGTCGTCTTTGTCGTCATCGAAGTCTTTGCGCCAGGCGCGGTCTTCGTCTGGCTGGGTGCCGCGGCGGCCGTCGTCGGGCTGGTCCTATTGGCCGTGCCGGACCTTTCCTGGGAATTGCAACTTCTGACATTTGCCCTGCTGGCGGTCTTCAGCGCCTTCGGCTGGCGCGCCTATCGCAAACGCAATCCGCCGCCGGAGAGCGACCACCCGACCCTCAATCGTCGGGGCGAACAGTACATCGGCCGCAATTTCACGCTGAACGAGGCAATTGAGAACGGCCTCGGCAGGCTAAAGGTAGACGATACGATCTGGAAAATCGAAGGCGCCGATCTGGCACCCGGCACCAAGGTCCGCGTGACCGGTGTCGAAGGCACCGTTTTGATCGTCAAGCCCCTGGACGATACATCCGAGTGACACGTCGCCCTCTGATCGCTGGGCACCTGAGTCTGTAGAACAGCGAAAAAAAAGCGCCGACACTAAGCCGGCGCGTCTTGGAGGCTTTCAGAATTCGGAATTCGGACAGTCGTCAGAAACGCAACCCGGCCCTGCGTCGGTTTCCGAGGCGGTTCAGTCCAGCGCCACCAGGTTTTCCGCGGACGCTTTTCCGTCGCGGCCGGGAACCAGTTCAAACTCAACCTGTTGCCCCTCGCGCAGACCAGGCAAACCGGCACGCTGAACGGCAGAAATATGGACGAAGCAGTCCTTGGAACCATCGCTCGGTTCAATGAAACCATAGCCCTTGGTTGAATTGAACCACTTAACTGTACCAGTCGGCATGTTTAGTCCTTTCAAACTATCGCAATCGCGCTGCGTCTCGGTCGCTAGCGCGGGGCACCGTTCCACAGTCTCGCGGGATTATCGGCTTAGACCATGAGCCTCTCGAAGCGTGCTTCGAGACAATCTGCGACCTCGGCACTTCCAAATGGCCCATCACGATAAAATGTGCAAGCCTAAACCGCAAGTGGTCCTACAAAATTTCATAGGACCAAACAAACAATACGAAGGCCCACGCTAACCCCCCGGATAATTAGGACTTTTCCTAGAACGACGTCTCGAATCCTGGACAATTCGGTACAGAATCAAGCCTGGTTCGGTCGCCAAGCTTACGATCTTGCGGCAGCCCAAATGGCTGAACTATGTCAAATGGGATAGCTGAGGCGGCGCGCGATGCCAGTGTCCTGAATTTGAAATTCACCCAACTGAATTTCAGAATCAGGGCGCTAAACATTTGAATCCAGTGCAATTCAGCCCCCGAAATACGGCTCGAATAAGGGGCCGTGTTTCGGAACCACCACTCTAGCCCACACTCAGATCCAGAGCCCTCAATCAGATCCGGAGCCCTCAATCAGATCCGGTATTGCGATACCCATCAGATCCGCCGGCAATTCGCCGCGCTCGATGGCTGCGAGAATTTCTCTTTCCTGCGCCATCTTGGCGCGGGCAGCCTTCAGCAACGGCGCGCTGCCAGCCAGTGGAACCACGGCCACGCCATCATCGTCGCCAACAATGATATCGCCGGGTTGCACCGCGCAACCGCCGCAGGACAGGGGCGCGTCCAGCACGCCGCCAAATCCCTTGTGCGGGCCGGCCGGCACCACTGCCGAGGCGAAGCAGGGAAAGCCCAGTTCCCGGATTTCCGCCGAGTCCCGCACGGCGCCATCGATCACCAGGCCACCAAGGCCGCGGGCGACGGCGGCGCGGGTCATGATGCCGCCCCAGATCGCGGTATCGACGTGAGCGTGGGCGTCGACAACGAGAATTTCTCCAGGCCGCGCCAGACCTATGGCACGGTGCAGAGCACCGTTATCGCCGACCATCACGGCGACGGTGCGGGCCTGGCCGGTCAGGCGCATGCCGGCGGCCAACGGTTTGATCCGCGCCGCCATGGCCTGGCCACGGTTCATGCAGTCCGAGACAATGGCCGGCGGCACATCGCGCCATGCGGCGAGATCCTCGGCATCGAGGCTCGGAAACGAGATGTCGTGACGCTGGATGGCCATGCCTTGCCTTTCGATGTTGAGCGGGCCGGGTCGAGGGGGCCGACCGCCGGCCGAAGCTTTCCGCGAGGCGGTCGAAGAGTCTTAGGCGCCGGCCCTGTTCCCTGCAAGTCCATGAACAAAGGCGGTCGCGCCGCACGGCCCGACGACACCGGCAGAATGGCACATGATGTCGAACTCAGCGTGAATCGGCTAGACTAACAATATGAAAAAAGCACCGTTCGCCGGTCGGCGGCGCCAGTGACACAGCGCCAAACCCTGGTTTTCCTGCCCGGCCTGCTGTGCGACGCGCGCCTCTGGGCGGCGCAAATCGAGGCCTTGCAAGACAGATACGATTGCCGTTTTGTCGACCTCTTGGCGTGCGCCTCGCTCGACGAGATGATCGACGCGGTGTCGGCGGCGGCGAAGAGGCCCTTCATCCTGATCGGGTTTTCCATGGGTGGTTACCTTGCCCAGGAATTCATGCTGCGTCACGGCGCAAGGGTCTCCAAACTTGCCCTCCTGGCGATTTCGGCACGCGGCACCAGCGCGGCCGAGGAAGCGATGTCGCGCCAGGCGGTTGAGCAAGCCCGAAAGGGCCGATTTCTTGGCGCATCACGCGGCGTTGCCGAACGTTTCATCGATCCCGGCCACAGCGACCACCAAGGACTCGTGACGCTGGTAGGCGACATGGCGCGCGCGGCCGGCCGCGACGCCTTCATTCGACAACGGAACGCCACGTTGAAGCGCCGCGACCTGCGTCTCCCACTGGCCAAGGTGACCTGCCCGAGCCTGGTCCTCGGCGGCCGCCAAGACGCGATCGTCGCCAGCCCGCTGGTCGAGGAACTGGCCGCGTGCCTGCCCACGGCGGAGCTGCACCTGCTGGATCGCTGCGGCCACATGCTGCCGCTGGAGCAGCCTGTGGCGGTGACGCGGATCTTGCGAAATTGGCTCGAAGCCTGACCCAGGGCCCGAGGTATAAAGCCCGGGGCGGGCCGCCTTTCCGCGGCGGCGCGGCCCTGCTACATAGACTGCCGGTACATAGAGATCCCCAGTGGAGCGCCAACACCGCCCTCCGCGCCTTGCCATCCCCCGCCGCAACCCGGATCGCGACATGCCATACGATTCCTTGAGGGACTTCATAGATCGCCTGGAAAGCGCCGGCCGCCTGGTCCGCGTCTCGGCGCCGGTCTCGCCCGATCTTGAAGTGACCGAGATCCAGACCCGGCTTCTGGCGGAAGGCGGGCCGGCCGTGCTTTTCGAGAACGTCGTTCGCGCCGATGGCAGCCGCTACGACATGCCCTTGCTGGCCAATCTTTTCGGCACCGTCGAACGAGTCGCCTGGGGCATGGAACGCGAACCCGGCGAACTGCGCGCGGTTGGCGAGACTCTGGCTTTTCTGCGCCAGCCGGAGCCGCCGGGCAGCCTGAAGGAAGCCTGGGACAACCTGCCTCTGCTCAAGACGGTCATGGCCATGAAACCCAAGTCGGTCGCCACGGGACCCTGCCAAGAGGTGGTGCAGACCGGCACCGACATCGATCTTTCCGCTCTACCGGTGCAAACCTGTTGGCCTGGCGAGCCGGCGCCGCTGATCACCTGGCCGCTGGTTGTCACCAAGGGGCCCGGCAAGGGCCGCAGCGATGATTTCAATCTCGGCATCTACCGCATGCAGGTGACGGGACGGGACACCACCATCATGCGCTGGCTGAGGCATCGCGGTGGCGCCCAGCATCACGCCCGCTGGAAGGCGGAAAAGCCCGAGCCCCTGCCGGCCGCCGCCGTCATCGGGGCCGACCCGGGCACCATCATTGCAGCCGTCACACCGGTCCCCGATACCCTGTCGGAATATCACTTCGCCGGCCTGCTGCGCGGCCGCAAGGTGGAACTGGTCGACTGCAAGACGCAACCACTGAAGGTGCCGGCAACGGCCGAGATCGTTCTCGAGGGTACGGTTTCGCTGGCGGACTACGCCGACGAGGGCCCCTACGGCGACCACACCGGCTATTACAACGCCGTCGAACCTTTTCCGGTTTTCACGATCACCGCCATCACCCGGCGCCGCGATCCGATCTATCTCTCGACCTTCACCGGGCGCCCGCCAGACGAACCCTCGATCCTCGGCGAGGCCTTGAACGAGGTCTTCGTGCCGCTGCTGCAGCAACAGTTCCCCGAGATCACCGACTTCTGGCTGCCGCCGGAGGGCTGTTCCTACCGTGTCGCCGTCGTTGCGATGAAGAAGGCCTACCCCGGCCACGCCAAACGCGTGATGCTGGGCGTCTGGTCCTATCTGCGCCAGTTCATGTATACCAAGTGGGTGATCGTGGTCGACGACGACGTCGACGCGCGTGACTGGAAAGAGGTGATCTGGGCCATCTCGACACGGATGGACCCGGCGCGCGACATCACCGTGATTGAAAACACGCCGATCGACTATCTCGACTTCGCCTCGCCGGAAGACGGTCTGGGATCGAAAATAGGCCTCGACGCGACCAATAAATGGCCACCGGAAACCAAACGTGAATGGGGCCGGGAAATCCGCATGAGCGACGAGGTGATCGAAAAGGTCAGCGCCAAGTGGGCCGATTTGGGCCTGCCCGGCAGCGGCAAAGCGATCTGGAAATAGACTGTCGGACCCATCGCGTGGAATATCGTCGCCTGTGTCCCACAGCAAGAAACCTTGACCAGGGTGACAATGCACCCTAGGTTTCACCGCATGAGAAACGTGCCCTTTCGGAATCGACTTACGGAGCGACTTAGCGCCCCGGCCGCTTGATTGAAGCGTGCCGGACCTGCAGTCACGCTGTCCTCGGCCATCCGAAAGAAGGGCTCCGCCATGAGCCGCCGTCGTTTTCCAGCATTGTTCCCTGACCTGCGTTCGCCAATCCGTGCCAGTTCGCACCGGATCTGTTTGTCTGGGACTGGTTTGGATGATCTGTCTTTGACCTCTTTGCGACTTAACAACGGCCGCCGGCGCCCCGCGGCCGCCCGGCAGCCCTTGAACTCGGCCGCTTGAGAGATTTCCAGACAGACGCGCGAACGCCAAGAGGATCCAAAAAATGAACGTTGAACCCACCGGCACCCAGATGCCGATCGAGAAGTACCGGGCCTACCAGCCCGTCGACCTGCCCGACCGCCGCTGGCCGGGAAGAAGCATCACCAAGGCGCCGATCTGGTGCTCGGTCGACCTGCGCGACGGCAACCAGGCCCTGGTCGAACCGATGGACCCGGAACGCAAGCGGCGCCTGTTCCATGTCCTGGTCCAGATGGGCTTCAAGGAAATCGAGGTCGGCTTCCCCAGTGCCTCGGAAACCGACTATTCCTTTCTGCGCCAATTGATCGAAGAAGACCTGATCCCCGACGACGTTACCATTCAGGTCTTGACGCAATCGCGCGATCATTTGATCGAACGCACCTTCGAGAGCCTGCAGGGCGCCAAGAAGGCCATCGTCCACCTCTATAATTCCACTTCCACGCTGCAGCGACGGGTGGTTTTCGGCAAGGATCGGGCCGGTATCGTCGACATCGCCGTGACCGGCGCCGAGCAGATCCGCCAAAAGGCGGCGCAATTGAGCGGCACCGACGTCCAATTCCAGTACTCGCCGGAGAGCTTCACCGGAACCGAGCTCGATTTCGCCAAGGAGATCTGCGAGGCGGTGATGGACGTCTGGCAGCCGACGCCGGATAAGAAGGTTATTCTCAACCTGCCGGCGACGGTCGAGATGTCAGTCCCCAACATTTTCGCCGACCAGATCGAGTGGTTCGGCCGCAACGTGCGCGACCGCGACTGCTTGACCTTGAGCCTGCATCCGCACAACGACCGCGGGACCGGGGTGGCGGCGGCGGAGATGGGCGTCTTGGCCGGCGCCGACCGTATCGAAGGCACGCTGTTCGGCAACGGCGAGCGAACCGGAAACGTCGATTTGGTCACCCTGGCATTGAACCTCTTTACCCAGGGTATCGATCCGCAACTCGACGTCAGCAACATCGACGAAATCCGCGAGGCCGCCGAATACTGCACCCGCCTGCCGGTGCACCCGCGCCACCCCTATGCCGGCGAACTGGTCTATACGGCCTTTTCCGGCTCGCACCAGGACGCCATCAAAAAGGGCATGTCGGCCATTCGTGAAAGCAACAGCGGTGTCTGGGAAGTGCCCTACCTGCCGATCGATCCGATGGACGTGGGGCGCAGCTACGAGGCGATCGTGCGCATCAACAGCCAGTCGGGCAAGGGCGGCGTCGCCTACCTGCTGCAACGCGACCACGGCCTGGAACTGCCGCGTGGTCTTCAGGTCGCCTTTTCCCAGCTCGTCCAGCAGGTCACCGAAGAGACCGGCAAGGAGCTGGCCGCGGCGGAGATCTGGCAGCTGTTCCAGGACACCTTCCTGACACCGACAACCCCCTACGAGTTCGTCAACCACCGCAGCCGGCCGGATTCCCACGCTTCGGAACGCCGCGTGCTGACCGCCATCATTCGCGAGAACGGCGAAGAGCGCGAGATCCAAGGCCGCGGCAACGGCCCGATCGATGCCTTCGTATACGGCTTGGCCAAGATCAGTGGCACCCCCTTGCGCATTCTCGACTATCACGAGCATGCCGTCGGCGCCGGCGCCGATGCCGCGGCCGTCGCCTATGTCGAGGCGGAAACCCCGTCGGGACGCAAACTTTGGGGCGTCGGAAAGCACCCCAACATCGTCACCGCCTCGCTGCGTGCCGTCGTCAGCGCCGCCAACCAGGCGGCATAGTGTGAAGGCGACACCCCGGCCGGGACGGCGGTCAGTCCGGGTCGGGGTGGTGGTCAGGATGCGGTCCGGATGCCGGCAAACACCGATACGGAGTTGAGGCCGGCTGTAATGAGCGATGCCGCGGCCTTGAGCGCCCTGGCCCTCCGCTCTAAGGGGCATTGGGGCTACGACCCCGACTTCCTGGCTCGCTGCCGCGACGATCTAACGGTACGGGCGAAAGAAATTTCCGCTGAAAACGTCATCTTGGCGGAGGCTGGCGGCCAGCCCCTCGGCTTTTTCGGCATCGAGGCCATCGCCGACAGCCCCGGCGATTGGGATGTGCTGTTTTTCTTTGTCGACCCTGCGGCCATCGGCACGGGTGCCGGACGCAGGCTCTGGGCGGCCATGCTGGACCTCGCCCGGCGCCGCGATGCGCAGCGCATCATGATCGAGAGCGACCCCCAGGCCGAGGGCTTTTACCGGCGCATGGGCGCGCGACGGATCGGCGAGGCCGCCTCCAGCGTCGATCCGCTCCGCAAGCTGCCGCTGCTTGTCGTCGAGCTTGAGTCCGCAAGCGTTGACGAATGCGGGCGGGTCTCGTAATGCCAGCCGGGAAAGCGTGGTTGACCCGGCTTTGCCGCTGGGTTAGGGCCAGGGGACGCTGAACGGCTCGAGCAATGCAAGACCGCCAGCGATAGCCATTATGAGCTGCGAAAGCCCTAGTCGACGCCCGCCCGAGTGACCAGGGCCCACAGCGGCCAGACGGCGTGGCCCGCCCAACAGAACCGGATAGAACGCGCATGACCAGCAAGATCGACCCCCCCAGCCTGCTCGGCGACCTGCTTGCCAAGGCCAAGGCCGCCGGCGCCGATGGCGCCGATGGCGTGCTCTTCCAGGGCGCGTCGCTGTCGCATGCGCAACGCTTGGGCAAGCTGGAGCACATCGAGCGGGAAGAAAGCCTCGATTTGGGTCTAAGGGTGTTTATCGGCAAGAAACAGGCCATCGTCTCCTCCACCGACCTGGCAAGCGATACCCTGGACACTCTCGTCGAGCGCGCCCTGGCCATGGCGCGCAACGTGCCCGAAGACCCCTATTGCGGCCTCGCCGCGGCCGCCGACCTGGCGACAATTTTCCCCGACCTGGATATCTGCGATCCCGAAGAGCCCGCGCCGGAAGACTTGATCGCGCGCGCCAAGATCTGCGAAGAGGCCGCCCGCGCCGTTGCGGGTGTGACCAATTCCGAAGGCGCCGAAGCCGCCTGGGGCCGGGCCAGTATCACCTTGGCGACAACCAACGGGTTTTGCGCCGGGTACACCCGCAGCAGCCACTCGCTCAGCACCTCGGTACTGGCCGGCAACGGCAGCGACATGGAGCGCGACTACGAATTCTCCAGCGTCGTCCATGCCGGCGACCTGGATGACCCCAGCGAAATCGGACGCCGGGCCGGTGAGAAAGCGGTGCGTCGGCTCGGTGCCCGCAAGCCGGCGACCGGCAAGGTGCCGGTGGTCCTGGATCCGCGCGTGTCGAACGGCATGATCGGCCACTTGGCCGGTGCCATCAACGGCCCGTCCATCGCCCGCGGCACTTCGTTCCTGAAAGACAGCCTCGGCGAAGAGATCCTGCCGACCAAGATCACGGTTGTCGACGACCCGCACCTGCGCCGCGGCCTGCGCTCCAAGCCCTTCGATGGCGAGGGGGTCGCCAACGACCGCCTCAAGATCATCGATGCCGGCCGCCTGACCACATGGATCCTCGATCTGAGCTCGGCCCGCCAGCTTGGCCTCAAGACCTCGGGCCGCGCGGCGCGTGGCACCTCTGGTCCACCAAGCCCCTCGACGACCAACCTCTATATGGAGGCCGGCGAGATCACGCCGGAGGCTCTTTTGGCGGACATCGAGTCCGGCTTCTACATCACCGAAATGATGGGCATGGGCGTCAATGGCGTCACCGGCGACTACAGTCGCGGCGCCGGCGGCTTCTGGATCGAAAAAGGCGAATTGACCGATCCGATCAGCGAAGCGACCGTGGCCGGCAACCTCAAAGAGATGTTTCGTCAAATGACCGCGGCGAACGATCTGGTTTTCCGCTACGGCAGCAATGCTCCGACTCTTAGGATCGACGGCATGATGGTGGCGGGGGCGTAACGGCCGCCGTCGAACAGCGAACCCACTGCCCCGTCACGCTCCATTTGGCCGCGCCGCATTTGGCCGCGCCCCCTTCAGCCGCGCCCCATTCAGCCGCGATGGGCCGGCATAACGACGGTCAACGGCCGCGCCTGCAAGGTGATGCGCACCGGCAATCCGGCGACCACGTCGCCGTCGGCCTGCAGCGAATCGCCCACCGGACCGAGGATTTCCACCACGCGCGCCGTGCGAAGACTGAAGCCGGGACGGCGTTGCAGCCCGCCTGTCAGCAAACCCAGTTGGTAACCAAGCGTCGCGGCAATTCCCGAACGTTCGAAAAGGCAGACATGCAGCTTTTCGTCTTCCAGGCGCGCACGCGGCGCCATAAGATATCGGCCGGCATAATAACGAACCTTGGTGACGATGACCGACGCGACTTCGAACTCGTCACCGTCAAGTCGGATTTTGATCCGCGCCTGTCGTTGCAGATGCTGACACAAGGCCGACCAGACATAGGCGAATTTGCCGAGCCTGCGCTTTAGACCGAGCGAAACGCCGGCAACCACGCGCGCGTCGAAACCCGCACCGACCATGTTGACGAAGACCAACGGGGTTTCGCCGTGTGGCGGCGACGCCTGGGTTAGAGCGCCGAACCGCACGCGGCAAATTCGCCCTTGAGCGATCGCCCGAGCGAGTCCATCGGCATCGCCGGGAAGGCCCAATTCGGCCGCCAGGATATTGGCTGTCCCCAGGGGCAATACGGCAAGCGCCGGTGCCGGTCCCGAATTGGCGGCAAGGCCAGCGAGGATCTCACGCACGGTACCGTCGCCGCCGGCGGCGATCACAACATCGGCGTCCTTCGGCGACGTCGCCGCGGCGATCGATCTGGCGTCTCCGGCCTGTCCCGGTGCGCGGCTGTCGCGCGTCGAGACCGTACAGCCCTGGGCCTCGAGCCGTCCGACAATGGCGTTGAGCCGTGATCGCGCGGCCCGGCCCACCAGCGGATTCCTGATGATCAAGAGACGGCGTCCGGCGGCGTCGATTTGGGGCATGGCAAAGCTGTCGATTCCTGCGGCGCGCCGATTCTATGGCGAATGCCAAAATATTGCGCCGAAAAAATCCGCGGCAGCGGCGCGCGACGCCAGGCCCGACGCCACCGCCAAG
>JAJFGM010000709.1 GCA_021776145.1 Kiloniellaceae bacterium
GCCAACAGGCATGGTGTTTTTCGGGTCTTTCAGGAACAGGCCCTGATCCCCAATATCAGGGTCTACGAAAATCTTCTGCTGTCTCATGAAGCGGCTTTTGCGCGCGCCGGCCAATGGATCGACAAGGCGCGAATGATCTCCACAGCCCAGGCGGTCATCGACGAAGCCGGGCTCGACATCGACGTTCGCCGACCGACCGAGTCCTACAGTTTTTCCAAGCGCCAGCTGATTGAAATCGCCCGCGCCTGTCTGGTGCCGACGGAAGTGCTCGGCATCGGCCATCCCATCGTGTTGCTCGACGAGCCCACATCGGCATTGGAAAAATCCGACGAAGCGACATTTCGTGGGCTGATCAAGCGGCTGCGCGGACGCGCATCGATTGTTTTCGTATCGCACCGTCTTACCGAGGTTCTGGAACTCAGCGATCTTATCTATGTGCTCAAGGACGGCCGCCTGGTCGCGACGGTCGACGCCAGCGATGCCGACGAGAACAAGTTGCATGGCCTGATGGTCGGGCGGCCACGCGAGGCGGATTTCTATCATGAAAGCGAACAGGTGGGCGTGGCTGGGTCGGCGGCCGTGTTTCAGGTCACGGACCTCTGTCGCGCCGGCCAGTATGAAGATATTTCCTTTTCGGTCGCCGCTGGCGAAGTGGTCGGCTTCGGCGGATTGCTTAATTCCGGCAAGTCGGAGTTGGGCAAGGGCGCGGCAGGAATTGATCCGCCGGATGCTGGAACCGTCTGTTTGCTGGGGGGTATGCCGGAACAGCCGGTTATTCGTCATCTGACCGCGCGCGGTTTGGGTTACGTTCCGGCCGAACGTCTTCTCGAAGGCTTGATCGGCCGCTTTTCGGCGGCCTGGAACCTCTCCCTGGCGGGTGGCGCCGACACCTTCGCGAACGCCGTGGGTCTTTGGCAGACCCGGCGGGAAGTGAAAGTGACCGCCGACTATATCGAGGCGCTCTCGATCAAGGCGCGCGGTCCGCATGATATCTGCGCCACTCTTTCCGGTGGCAACCAGCAGAAGATTGTCTTGGCGCGCTGGCTATGCCGGGATCCGCGGGTGTTGATCCTCGACAACCCGACGCGGGGAGTCGACGCCGGCGCCAAAGAGGAGATCTACAAACTGATCCGCGGGCTGTCGTCGACGGGAGTCGGGATCTTGCTGATTACCGACGACTTGCTCGAGCTCATCGGGTTGTCCAACCGAATAATGATCATGCAACATGGACGCATAACCAGCGTGGTCGACGCGCCGGCGCACGCTAAACCGTCCGAGCGCGAACTCGTCGAACACATGCTCAGCACCACTGGCGGCCAGGCGCCGGTCGCGCGACAAACGCTCGCGCCGGCACAATCGGCGAACGCTCTATGAGCACGGCCAGATCCATTTCTTCCGGTGCCGGAAAGCTCCTGACGGACGGCATGGTCCTCCCGGTGGCGGTGGTTCTCGCGCTGGTCGTCTTTTTTGCCTTTGCCAGTGACGCCTTTTTGACGCTGCGCAACTTGACGGCCATATCCGGCCAGGCGAGCACGTTGCTTCTGGCCTGTCTGGGGGCCACCTTCGTCATACTCATGGGCAGCATCGACCTGTCGGTGGGGGCGATGGTGTTGTTTGTCGGGGCGGTGACGGTGAAAGCCATCAACGCCTTCGACCTTGGCGTCGGGGCCCTTCTTGTCGGTTTGCTGACCGGTATGGCGCTTGGCTTTGGCAACGGTGTGATCTTTGCCTTCGGCCGCATTCCGTCATTCGTGGTGACATTGGGCACCCTGTCGGTTTTTACCGGAGCGGCCTGGGAGATCCTTCAGGGACGCGCGCTGAGATACGATTCCCTGATCTTTGAAGAGCTCGCGATCGGACAGTTGATCCCGCGTTTTCCGAACATTGCGCTGATTGCCGTCATTGCCTGGGCTTTGATGGTCGTACTGTGTTTTGCGACACGCTTCGGCCGCTACATGTACATCATCGGCGGTGGCGAGGCGGTGGCGACGACGGCGGGCATTCCGGTGCGCCGCTACAAGATTTACGCTTTCATGCTGTCGGGCATGATGGCCGGCCTGACTGGCGCCTTGGCCGTGGCGCGTCTGGGTACGGCCGGCCCGACGCTTGGTCAGGATCTACTGCTCAATACCCTGGCGGCCATTGTCGTCGGCGGCACGTCGCTGTCCGGCGGGGTCGGTGGCGTCCATCGAACTTTGATCGGCGTGTTGATCATCGCGCTGCTCGACAACGGGCTCAATCTCATGGGGGTCAATCAATACAGCCAGATGATGGTCAAGGGCGCCGTCGTCATTTGCGCTGTTCTTGTCGGGCAGGATCGAGGCAAGAGCGTGGTGATGAAGTGAGCCGTGGCAGCGTGGCCCGAAAGCTGCGCGGTGTCGCGAATTGAAAACGAAGAAACGTTCATAAAACGAGGGAGGAATAGGATGACAAAAAAATTCCGCGACGATCGAGACAGTCGGCGCCGCTTCCTGCAGGGGGCCGCGGCAGTTAGCGCCTTGAGCCTGGCACCAGGTTTTGTGATGCGTCCGCGAATCGCCACGGCTGCGACCCTGGCCAATGTGCACAGCGAGGCGGCCAAGGCGGCAAAAGAACTCGCCGCCGGACGCCAGATCTCGCTCACGGTCATGCAGCCCTCGGGGTCGCTGGGGAACGTGAAACCGGTGGCTGACAAGTTCACGGAGGCGACCGGGATCGAAATCAAGTACCTTGAGGTTCCGCTTGGCGAGATCAATCAGAAGGTCCTGCTCGAGGCCGTTTCCAAGACCGGAGCCTTCGACATTGCCCTGCCGGCCACCTTCGGCATACCCGATCTGGCGGAATCCGGCATCCTCGTCAACATGGATCAGTACGCCGGTAAGTATGAGCCGGAAGGTTTCCAGGACGATGCGCTGTTTTCCATCGGCGACTACTACAAGGGCAGCCTCTACGGCTATCAGACCGACGGCGACACCTATGTCATGTTCTACAACAAGGACTGGCTCGACAACGCCGATGAGAACAAGGGCTTTGCCGACAAGCATGGGTACGAGCTGAAGGTGCCGGATACTTGGGAAGAACTCGACGCCATGATGGCCTGGTTCCACCGCCCGGATAAGGGCATGTACGGCGGCGCCCTATACCGCACGCAATTCTTCCTGGCCTGGGAATGGTGGGGGCGTTTCCACGCCAAGGGCGCCTATCCCCTGGACGACGACCTCAATCCGCAGATCAACAACGACGGCGGTGTGGCGGCCCTGGAAGAAATGTTGGCGGCCTCCAGTCACCTTTATCCCGGTGCCCGCACAAATGGCCTGTTCGAGAACTTCGAGGCCTTCGGTGCCGGCGACAAGTTCGCCAATATCGGCTGGGGCGGGACGCAGAAGTTCCTCAACAGCGACAAATCCAAGATCAAGGGTCGCATGGCTTTTGGACCGATGCCGGGCGGCATGGTCGACGGCGAGTTGCTCAGGACTCCCTATTTCAATTGGGGCTGGAACTACGTGGTGTCCT
>JAJFGM010000710.1 GCA_021776145.1 Kiloniellaceae bacterium
CACCCCACGGCGCCACGCGCTCCTTGCCCTGGCAAAAATCCGCTCCCGCCGAGACCGCAACCTGAATCTCAACAGGCCCTAACGCGTCCCAGCCACTTGAATGGCCAGTAATTCAACGACCTCTGCCGGCGGCAAAGGTGTAAACCCTATCCACAGCGCACTGCCGCACCGGGTAAATTAACCATATCGTAACCATTACCGAGCCAATCATTCATGATCGCGAGAGTGCGGCTCAAGCCGCTGCGCCCCCGTGATGGCCGAGGCAAAGCTACACGGCGACAGCCGCGTGCCGCCGTGGGCAGGCCTGGATCAACGTGATTTCGGCCCGCTCGGGCGCAGCCGATGCCTTGACCCAAGGCCTCGCGCCGGCTGCATGGCAGCCATGCACGGGGCCTGTTGAAACTTATTGTGCAGTGCGGTAAGTTGCGGAAATTACGTTAAGAAATCTCCGACCTCATTGAGTTCGGCAGGAGTGAAAAGCAACTGGAGAGAACCATGTCTGATCGCGATACACATCTCAACGACAGCCTCGTCCTCGCCGCCGCGCGTGACGCAGTCTTTGCTGAGTATGGCGAGGCGTTAAATCGTCACCTCACCCGTTCCGAGATCGACGAGATGATCGACGAGCGGGCCATCCGCATTCTGCGCAAGCGGACCGGCGAGAGGGTCGCGGCCTGACTTGTTTGCATTGCGTAACAACCGCCGATCACGCAACCGGCCCCTAGGAAGCCGAACAGGGCTGTCCTTATCGGCACTTCTTATAAAAGGAACGCTTGGCCCAGAGAACACCGGTCTTAGCTCGAAAAGACCGCCGACAACCTTGATTGAGACGCCCAAAGGCGCAAAGGCCGCAAATAAATAGCGACCGGATGGAGGAACCCTTGAACTATTTCAGTCCTGCTGTGCCGCAGTTTGGCGAGCTCCAGATGAAATGGCCGTACCGCCTCCGGCACAGTGTCTACGGTCTGGCCACGGACGAGAAAAACCAGCTATTGGTGGTATCGGCCAAGGACATGGTATTCCTGCCTGGCGGCGGCATCGACGCCGGCGAAAGCGCCGAAGAGGCACTACGGCGTGAAACCCTGGAAGAGACCGGCTGGCACGCCCTCGTTGAAGACGAGGTCTGTTGCGCCCGCCAGTACCTGGTATCCCGGCGCAAGAGCAAAGCCGTCAACAAACATGGTCGCTTCTTCCGTATGAACTTGCTGCAAGCGGCGGGCCCGCCTCTGGAAAAGGACCACCAGCCCTTCTGGATGGACATCCGCGAAGCGGCACAGATACTCCGCCACGACTTCCATCGCTGGGCGGTCGAACAGCTGGACGCATAGCCGGCTCGTGTGGTTCAGATACTCAATGCCCAGAGATACCAGCGCCGAAGCCTGAAAATGCCGGGCAATTCCAGGACCATCAAGCTCGACTAAACCCTCGACCGCTTTCCCGAGCGCACCCATTCGTCTGTTTCGGTGGCGGAGGTGACTTCGAGGGCCGGTTCCCCCTATGGCACATGCCTCAAGCCTGCCTTATTCGGGCAACTGCGCCGCCCCGGCGGCGGCGGCGCACTGCCATTGGGAGCGGATCTGGGTCGCCAAGTCGCGGCCGGGATTGCCCAACCACACGCTTGCCGAAACGACCTACAGCACGCTCGAGGAGGTCGGCGCACCGCGCTGGCATCCCAGCGGCCATCGATCCAATGATCGTCTGTGCCGCCAAGACCATCGGCACGACCATGATGCGGCTGCGCGCCGGCCCCTCACGCTGCGGCGCCCTGGCGTGCCCGCTTCAAACGCTGCTGCTGCACGCTCTCGCGGTAGAGGATCAGGATCCCCGCAGCAATGATCAAAACGCCGCCGACAATGGCGCGCGGCTCCGGGTACTCGGCCCAGATAAGCATGCCGAAGATAACCGCCCAAACGATGTTCAGGTACTGCACCGGCGCGACGAGCGAGAGTTCGCCGCTGCGGATCGCCACCACCAGGGAGAAAAAGGAAACCGCGATCAGGGCCGACGCCCCGGCCGTCCAGCCCGCCTCGACCAGACTCGGCGATCCCCAGCCCCAGGCCAGGCTGGCCAGACCGCCCAGCGTCACCATGATCGCCGTCGTCAGGGTCACCGCCGTCGAGGAGACGGACGGGTCGACATGGCGGGTCGCGATATCGCGCAACACCACCATACAGGCCGCGCCCAGCGGCAGCAGCAAGGCTTGGTCCCAGGCGGCCGTGCCCGGGGCGGCCACCAGAGCCACGCCGATAAAGCCGGTAACGACCGCGGTCCAGCGCCAGGGTCCGACTTTTTCTCCGAACAGCGGCCCGGACAGCGCCGTCAGAATGATCGGCGAGACGTAGACCAGAGTGGTCGCCGTTGCGATCGGCACCATGCCAAGGCTGGTGAGGAAAAGATAGGTTGCGGCGAGCTCGCCCAGGCCGCGCAGCAGGCACCAGCGGTGCAACAGGGCGCTCGGACGCAGGTCCTGGCGAAAGATCAGCCCGGCAGCGAGCAGCAGGACGCAGAGCAGGGTACCGCGCAGAAACATCAACTGACCAACCGGAAGGCTGGCCATCAAGGACCGAAGGATGGCGTCGTTGCCCGCCAGGGCGGTCATGCCGACCGCCATCAGAAGGATCGCCTTGCGGTTCGCGCTGCCCGTCGACGGCAAAGCTTCCTCCATCCAAGAGATCAGCCCCCGTAAATGGCGGCCCTGGTCTATGCAGAGATGTCCGTCTGGCAGCGCCGAACGACCAGTCAAACCCCGGATCCAAGGGGCAATTTGGTCGGGGAGAGAGGATTCGAACCTCCGGCCCCCACGTCCCGAACGTAAATTGATCGCGGGTAATACCTTGAAATATCAGGACTGAGCAACCCAAAACCATCCTAAACAAGACAAGAATCCCCAGGTTTTACTCCCACATTGCTCCCACAAGACCACTCGCGCTCGACGCGAGCGCATCCCACCGGAAAGGCAGCGGCGCTTCGCCGAATGCGTCGAGGTGCCCGGTCTCGCCCTATGGGCTCGGCCAAAGGCTCAACGAAATGGGAATTATCCCCCAAAAGACATGTAGGACCGTTTGGTGAGAGTTGGCTGCGCTGCCAAAAGTCGACCTGGGGCCATGTACAATATTTAGTGCTATTCCGCTTCTAAGGTTGCTAGATATGGTACCGTTGGTGTATGCTGTGTTACCCGCCGATTCGGGACTCGACTCAGAGTGTGCTCTAAGGGCATACTCCTGCGATGTCAAAAATTGCGCGGATTCCCCCGTCCAAGACGCCCGTTGATTCGGTTATCGATCCGCAATCGGAAGCGATTGCAGAGGCGGTTAAGAAACTGATTGGCGCTCTGCCAAAATCAGAGCAGCAGAGAATCTTACGCGAATTGACAGCAACCCTAGAGCCTATCACGGCGCCGCGCGCCGGAGAGGTTCTGGGTGCAATTGTTAGTCTGATGCCCCGAAAGCGGAATTGGTCCGTGACGGATTTGAAGGCAGCAGTCGCAGCAACTGGAGTACAAGCGGCGCCAAAGGAAGTTTACAACGCCCTCGGCTATCTCGTCCGGAAGGGCCGCGTCCAACGGATCGGATATGGCCGATATCTCGTGGAAGGGGCGCTTCTTGTAACTTCCGAGGATCTCGGAGGGGAACCAGGGCGGTATGAAGATGACTGACGAATTGCGCCATAGATTGGTGATGGAGATATCACGGTGCAGACCGTGAAAAAGGAATAGGCCACGGGGGCAGAGACCCCCATGGCCTGATAAGTTCCCGGCGCTCTACGCGAACGGTTTGGCAACTTAACCGCGTAGGGCTCAACCCCCAGGAGAAAGGAGGTTGTGGTGCGATGGCTTCGGCCCGTTAGCTTAGACGAACCAAAGCCCGCCCGGGTGACGCAGCTTTAGCGGCGGTGAACCGGACGGCTTTCCACAGGAACGGGGCGTTCCCCGTTCCTGTGGGCGTATAGATATCAGGATTGATGAATCCTGTCTACACATGTCAAATATAGGAATTAGTCATGACTAAGAAAGCACCATGGCACTCTATCAAGCAGAGTGTCCACCACAACAATACTGAGTGCAATACTGGCAATAACATCGAGCGCGAGAATCTTCGCCAGGGAACTGGTGGGAAGCCTCTCTGCAAGGAGTGCGCACGCTTGTCGTGATTGTCAGTTGAGAGAAAAAGTTATCTCCCACCACGGACCGGTGGGCTCCCCGTCGATAACGGGCCATATGCGCCGCAGTGAATCGACGGGGAGCCCCTCCGACATAGCCACCGAAAGCGCCGCAAACCCTGCCTGTCTGTCTCCGTGAAAGCGCACAGTTGGTTCTGGATAAGCGTGACCCTCCCCACCCTGGCACGATTCAAAGGTTTCCACGCCAGCGGACCTTAAGATTTCGACAGCAGACGCGATCCCAGGGTCTAAGGGTGGATCATAGGTCAACCTGATACCCTCCAAATCTAATGCTGTCCCGGCCTTTGCCGAGAAGATACCAGCCTCTTATAACGATGATGTCTTAAGCAAGCCCCAACCTGCGTGCCGATGGCCTTCACAAGCCCCTCATCCGCCGTACTCAGCCTCGTTCCGCCTCGGCGGTCAATGGGTCGTTATCGGCGCCAACTTCTATTTCCAACACGGCGAACAGGCGCGCCGCCCGCAAGACCGCCGGCCTCGAGCAGGTCATCCCGCGCGGCGGCCTCGACGGCCCTCGCCCGCCGCGGCGTGCCCAAGGCCGACAGTGACGTCCTCATGGGCCAATCAGAGGGCGACAGCTCGGTTTATTATCTAAAATATCATCCGGAGTACCTGCAGCGCGCCCGGACCGAGATCAATCACTACCTATGGGAGATCGTCCGCGTGGCCTGGCTGCAGGTCCTGCTCGAGGCAACGGTGGTTTGCGGAGCCCTCGCACGCCCCAGCATCGCCGCG
>JAJFGM010000072.1 GCA_021776145.1 Kiloniellaceae bacterium
CTCGCGGGTCCGTTCGCCAACCCCGGCAAAAACCGAATAGCCGCCATGCGTCTTGGCGATGTTGTTGATCAGCTCCATGATCAGCACGGTCTTGCCGACGCCGGCGCCGCCGAACAGGCCGATCTTGCCGCCCTTGGCGTAGGGCGCCAGCAGGTCGACGACCTTGATGCCGGTGACCAGGATCTCGGCGTCGGTCGACTGGTCGATGTACTCCGGTGCCGATTTGTGAATCGACGCCGTCAACTTGGCATTGACCGGGCCGAGTTCGTCGATCGGCTCGCCGATGACGTTGATGATGCGGCCGAGCATCTCCGGGCCGACCGGCACCATGATGGTGTTGCCCGTGTCCGTGACCTCGCGCCCGCGGACCAGCCCTTCGGTGGCGTCCATGGCGATCGTCCGCACCATGTTGTCGCCGAGGTGCTGCGCCACTTCGAGGACCAGACGCTTGCCCTCGTTGGTGGTCTCCAGCGCATTGAGGATCGACGGAAGGTCGCCCTCGAATTTTATGTCCACAACGGGGCCCATCACCTGGGTGATTTTGCCGACGAGGTTCTTTGCCATGAAATCCTGCTCCCTCGGTGCCCTCCGCCACAGACGGCGGGGCACACTGCCTTCTGCTACATCGCTTCCTTGGCGGAAATGATCTCGATGAGTTCGTTGGTGATAACCGACTGACGCGTGCGGTTGTAGACCTGCGTCAGGTCCTTGATCATGTCGCCGGCGTTGCGGGTGGCGCTGTCCATCGCGGTCATGCGCGCGCCCTGTTCGCTGGCATTGTTCTCCAAGAGCGCCTTGAAGATCTGGACGGCAAGATTGCGCGGCAACAAGGCGGCAAGGATCTCGCTTTCGTCCGGCTCATACTCGTAAATCGCCCCGCCGCCGACGCCCGTGTCTTCCTGCTCGGGAACGGCGAAGGGAATGAGCTGCTGAGCGGTCACGATCTGCGTCATCGCCGACTGGAATCGCGCGAAAATCACCGTGCAAACGTCGAATTCTCCGGCCTCGAACATCTCCAGGATGCTGTCGGCGATGCCGCCAGCCTTGCTGAAGTCGAGCCGCGGCTTGGCGATGTCCTCGATGGTATCGATAATGAGGTCGCCGTACTCGCGCCGCAACTGGTCGCGCCCCTTGCGGCCGACACAGAGGATCTTGACCGTCTTGCCGGCGTCGCGCGCCTCGTTGATCAGGCGTTTGGCTTCGCGCACGATCGACGAATTGAAGCCGCCGCAAAGCCCGCGGTCGGCGGTGCCGACGACAAAAAGCTGAACGTCCGAGCGGCCTGTCCCGGCCAGCAGTTTCGGCGCCCCCGCGGCGCCCGCGGCCGAGGCGGCCAAAGATCCGAGCATACGTTCCATGCGCTCGGCATAGGGCCGTGACGCTTCGGCTTGTTCTTGCGCGCGGCGCAGCTTGGCCGCCGCCACCATCTTCATGGCGGAGGTGATTTTCCGCGTCGACTTGACGCTGTCGATCCGGACTCTCAGATCCTTGAGGCTGGCCATCGAACGCTATCCGCTCTCGCTGCCGTTACGTGTGTTGGGCTCGGTTCCGACCAATGCCGGTCAGGCCACAAAGGTTTTCGCAAAGGATTCTATGAAAGCCTTCAATCGCTCGTCGGTGGCCTCCGAGATTTCCTTTTCGTTACGAATCGCCGCCAGGATGTCGGAACCGTTGGCGCGCACTTCCGACAGCAGCTTCTCTTCAAAGCTGGTAACCTGGTTGAGCGCGTAGCCATCCAGGTAGCCGCGCACGCCGGCGTAGATCGCGACCACCTGTTCTTCCACCGGCAGCGGCTTGTACTGCGGCTGCTTGAGCAGTTCGGTCAGGCGCGAACCACGTGCCAGCAGGCGTTGAGTCGCGGCGTCGAGGTCGGAGGCGAACTGCGAGAAGGCTTCCATTTCGCGGTACTGCGCGAGTTCCAGCTTGATTGAACCGGCAACCTGCTTCATCGCCTTGATCTGTGCCGCCGAACCGACGCGGCTGACCGACAGGCCGACATTGACCGCCGGGCGAATGCCCTTATAGAAAAGACCGGTCTCGAGGAAGATCTGGCCGTCGGTGATGGAGATGACGTTGGTCGGGATGTAGGCCGAAACGTCGCCGGCCTGGGTCTCGATGACCGGCAGGGCGGTCAGCGAGCCGTTGCCGGCGGCGTCACCCATTTTCGCGGCGCGCTCGAGCAACCGAGAGTGCAGATAGAAAACGTCGCCGGGATAGGCTTCGCGGCCCGGCGGGCGGCGCAGCAGCAGCGACATCTGGCGGTAGGCGACGGCCTGTTTCGACAGATCGTCGTAGAAGATCACCGCGTGCATGCCGTTGTCGCGGAAGAACTCGCCCATGGCGCAGCCGGTATAGGGCGCCAGGAACTGCAGCGGCGCCGGTTCGGAAGCCGTCGCCGAGACGACAATGGTGTACTCCATCGCCCCGATGTCTTCCAGGGTCTTCACCAGTTTGGCGACCGAGGAGCGCTTCTGACCAATGGCGACATAGATGCAGTAGAGTTTGCGCGACTCGTCGTCGGTGGCGTTCACCGATTTCTGGTTGATGATGGTGTCGATGGCGATGGCGGTCTTGCCGGTCTGGCGATCGCCGATGATCAGCTCGCGCTGGCCGCGCCCGACCGGGATCAGGCTGTCAATCGCCTTGAGGCCGGTCTGCATCGGCTCGTGCACCGACTTGCGCGGAATAATGCCCGGCGCTTTGACCTCGACGCGTTTGCGCTCGACGTCTTCCAGCGCGCCCTTGCCGTCGATCGGATTGCCCAGCGAGTCGACGACACGGCCGAGCAGGCCGCGGCCGACCGGCACGTCAACGATGGCGCCGGTCCGCTTGACCGTGTCGCCCTCCTTGATGCCGCGGTCGTCGCCGAAAATCACGATGCCGACGTTGTCGACCTCGAGGTTCAGCGCCATGCCCTTGACGCCGCCGGGGAATTCCACCAGCTCGCCGGCCTGCACGTTATCCAAGCCGTAGACGCGCGCGACGCCGTCCCCGACGGAGAGAACCTGTCCGACCTCGGCCACATCGGCCTCGGCCCCGAAGTTCTCGATCTGATCCTTGAGGATGGCGGAAATTTCCGCGGCGCGGATGTCCATCAGCCGACCCCTTTCATGGCGAGTTGAAGTCTTTGCAATTTA
>JAJFGM010000711.1 GCA_021776145.1 Kiloniellaceae bacterium
CCGCCCAACCACTGCTTGCCGAAGACCACGCGCACCTGATCGACCGCCAGGACGAAGGTCAGCAGGGTGAAGGCGACAACGACGACCAGCCAGAAAGAAGTGAGCCCGCGGTGGCGCCCCTCGCCGCCCGCGGACTCGCTATCTGACGGATTCTCGCCTATCTGCGCGTCAGGGCGCGCTTTTAGCGCCATATCGGATTAAGGCCTGCCTTTTCCAGCGCGGCGGCCCGCACCTCCATCCAATTGCTCTTGAAGGCTTCCTGTTCCAGACCCTTGTCCATGCCGGACCAGGCCGCGGCCAGGACCTGCTGGCGCTCGAGCAGGCCGTCGTTGTGGGCCTGCGCCGCCGCGTCCCACTTGCCGATCTCCGTGAAGTAGGCGATGGCGCCGGGGTGATAGGGCACCACCCACTGCAGGATCTGCTTGTCCAGGGCCCAGCCGGCGGCGGCCGGTTCGGCGGCGCTGTAGTTGTCGAACTCTTCGACCAGCGCCCGGGTCAGGGAATAGACTTCCGCCTCGTCCTGGCCTTCCAGGGTCATCAGGATGGGATAGGGATAACGCGCGCCTTCATGCGGGTTCTCTTCCGAGAGGCCGGTGCCGCGGGTGCCGATGTTGCGCACGAAGTAAGGCGCCGTCTTGGCAATGCCGTCCCAACAGCCCTGGTCGGCATGGCCCGTCGCCGGCCAGAAGATGCCGCGCGGGCTGGCTTCGAGCTTTTTCGTCGGCCCCGACATGGTCGAAGCGAAGGCGGCATCGACCTGGTCGTTGACCATGCCTTCCCACGAGGCGCCGTAGCCCGAGAACTCGACCTTCTCGACGTCGTCCCAAGTCAACCCGCCACAGGCCAGCATGGCCTCGACACCGACGTTCAAGGCATCGCCACCGCGCACCCAGGCGACGCGCTTGCCGCGCAGGTCGGCGAAGCTCTTGACCTCGGCATCCTTGGCGGTGGCGACGCCGAGATTGCTCGAGCCGCTGGCGCTCATCACCAGGCGGATCGGCATCGGCCCCCAGTTGGCGTCGGCGAACTGGAAGACGCCTTCCGAGGCAAAGAAAGTGGCGATGCCATTGGCCGAATAGTCGATCTTGCCGGCCTTGATCGGGGTCAGACGCGAGATATCGTTCTTGCCGGGCACGACACGCAGGGTGACGCCATACTTGTCCTTCAGCGCCTTGCCGATGGCGACGGACTGGTTGTAGCCGGTTGTGCCGGTATTGTAGGCCGTCCAGGCCATGTTGTCCGGCAACATGACGTCGCCGGCGGCCAGAACGTCGGCCGCGGGTGCCGCCAAAAGGGCCCCCAAAGCGATAGAAGCAAGTGCATATCTCATTGTCGTTCCTCCCTCTCACTGCCTGTTGGAGTCATCTGTCGCACCCTGTTTCGCGGGCGCTGGTTATGCAGTGCGGAACAAAAATTCGCACTTTATGGCATCGCTGGTAAAGCAGAACCTCGCGCCCGCTTTGCAGCGATCCGCCTCGGCAAGCTTATAAAAGGGGACGCTATACTTATATCGCATATAATTATGGCGTCCCCTTTTATATAGATCGGCCCTCGATTTCCCACGTCACGAGATACATGATATCGACAGCATCGTCGGCCCCGCCGCGACCTGTTCGAAAGTTTTTTGCATGGTGACCCACTCGTGCCCGATCGTTCCAGCCTGAACCCGCTACTGGCGCCGCGTTCGGTGGCGGTCATCGGCGCCTCCGACCATCCCGCGCGCATCGGCGGCCGGCCGCTGCGTTACATGCGCGAGGCCGGCTTCAAGGGCGCGCTCTATCCCGTCAATCCCAATCGCGAGACCGTCCAGGGGCTGAAGGCCTATGCCACGGTCGCCGATCTACCCGAGGCGGTCGACTGCGCCATCGTCGCCCTGCCGGCGGCCCTGGTCGCCGAGGCCCTGCGTGCCTGCGCCGCGCGCGGCGTCCGCGCCGCCATCATCTTCAGTTCCGGCTTCGCCGAGATCGGCGCCGAGGGCCGCTTGCTGCAGGACGAATTGACCGCCATCGCCGCCGACAGCGGCATGCGCGTCGCCGGACCCAACTGCCTGGGCCTCTTCAACGCCGGCGCCGGTTTCCTCGCCACCTTTTCCTCCAGCATCGACGGCGGCCTCCCCAAACCCGGCGGCATCGCCATCATCAGCCAGAGCGGCGCCTATGGCAGTCATGTCTTCGCCCTCGCCCGCGCCAAGGGCCTGGGGGTCGGATACTGGATCAGCACCGGCAACGAGTGCGATGTCGATGTCGCCGAGGGCATCGCCTGGGCCGCCGAACAGGACGACATCGACACCATCATCGCCTATGCCGAGGGCGTGCGCGACGGCCCGCGGCTGTGCCGCGCGCTCGAGCTGGCGCGGCGGCGCCGCAAGCCGGGCGTCTTCAGGAAGGTCGGGCGCAGCGAGGTCGGCGCCCTGGCGGCGGCCTCGCACACGGCTTCGCTGGCCGGGTCGGACGCGGTCTACGACGCCGTCTTTCGCCGCCACGGCGTGCACCGCGCCGCCAGCACCGAAGAGATGCTCGATATCGCCTATGCCCTCAGCGCCGGCATCCTGCCGGCCGGCCGCAGCATCGGCCTGGTGACGATCTCTGGCGGCGTCGGCGTGCAGATGGCCGATGCCGCGATCGCGGCCGGGCTCGAAGTCAATGCCATGCCCGAAGCGGCCCAGGCCAAGCTGAAGGAGAGCCTGCCCTACGCGGCGCCGCGCAACCCCGTCGACATCACCGCCCAGGCCTTCAACGACCTCAGCCTGGTGTCGCGCAACTTCGAACTGATGCTCGAAGAGGGCGGCTACGACGTCATCCTC
>JAJFGM010000712.1 GCA_021776145.1 Kiloniellaceae bacterium
ATGCACGCACATGGCATCGGCAAATTTCTGGCTGACCGGACCGGTGTGACGAGTCAGGGAAATATGCGCGAAGACACATTCGCCGACCCCAACCTTCTTGGGGTCGAGGATGGCGGCGTAACGCAGAATGACGCCAGTTTCCTCCAACCCCTTGACCCGGCGCCAGCAGGCCGACTGCGACAGGCCGACCCGCGCCGCCAATTCCTGGTTGGTGAGGCGGGCATTGGCCTGCAGCTCGGCCAGGATACGGCGTTCGAAGATGTCGAGCGAAAGTGGTTCTGTTTCCGAAGATCGCGACATTTCGGAATATCCTTCCTAATATTTGCATATTTTTACCGGTATCTACCATTATTAACGCAAATTACGGGAAGAAAGGAAAAATTCTTCACGGCAAGGCGCGTATAATGCCGGGCAAGCTCCCCACCGCCCCCGCAAAGCCCCCGAAACGCCCCCAAAACGCCAAGAGGCCGATATGAACCATCCAAACCCCAAGCTGAGCGCCGAAGCCCTGAAGCAGGGCAACGCCGCGCTGATTCCCGACGGCGTCAGCCTGACCGTCGATGTCCTTTCCGACGCCGCCCGCAACCGCGAGCTTAAAATTGAATTGACGCCGGCGATGCGCGACCGCGTCGTCGCCTCGCGCGACCTGTTGGACAAGTTCGTCGAATCCGGGCGCATCATCTACGGCGTGACCACCAGCGTCGGCGGATTCGTCAACTGGCTGGTGCCGCCGGCAATGGCCGGCGAAGTGCAGAACAACATCCTGCGCTGCGTCCAGACCAATGTCGGCCCCGACCTGGACGACGACTACGTGCGCGCCTCCATGCTCGCCCGCATCAACTCGCTGGGGCGCGGCTGTTCGGCCATCTCGATCGAGAACCTGGAAAAGTACGTGCAGATGTATAACCGCGGGGTCGTCCCCTGCATCCCCGAAAAGGGCTCGCTCGGCACCAGCGGCGATCTCGCCCCGCTGGCCTGCATCGCCCTGGTCGGCACCGGCCAGTGGCGCGCCAGGTATCAGGGCGAAATCCTGCCCGGCGCCGAAGCCCTGGAGCGCGCCGGCATCGAGCCAATGCAGCTGAGCTACAAGGAAGGCCTGGCGCTGATCAACGGCACCTCGGTGATGAGTGGCATGGCCGCCTGTCTGGTCGCCGACAGCAAACGGCTGATCAAGGCCCACACCCTGGCGACCTGCATGAGCCTGGAAGTGCTGAAGGCCAAGATCATGCCCTTCCATGCCGCCGCGCACAGGCAAAAGCCGCATCCCGGCCAGGTGCGCATCGCCGACTGCATCTATTCGACCCTCGCCGACAGCGACATGATCGTCCAGGATCACGAAGTCGAACAGTGGCTGCGCAAGATGGCCTCCGACGAACCGCGCGGATTGGACGAGCAGATCGAAGATGCCTATTCGCTGCGCGCGACGCCGCAGATCATGGGCCCGGTGATCGATACCCTGCTGTTCATCCAGCAGACCGTGGAAACCGAGATCAACTCCTCGAACGACAATCCGCTGATCGTCGTCGAGGAAGGCGATGCCGTTCACAACGCCAACTTCCACGGCCAGTACATGGCCAACGCCATGGACCAGCTGGCCATCGTGCTGGTCAACATGTGCAACCTGTCCGACCGCCGCAACAATCGCCTGCTGCACCCCAGCCTCAACGGCGACCTGCCGCCCTTCCTGGTGAAGGAGAATCCGGGCATGCGCCAGGGACTGATGGGCGGCCAGTTCATGGCCACCTCGCTGACCGCCGAAATCCGCCAGATGTGCACGCCGATGTCGATCCAGTCGCTGCCCTCGACCGGCGATTTCCAGGATCACGTATCCTTTGGCCTCGTCGCCGCCAGGCGGACCCGCGATATTCTAAAGAACGCCGGCTACATCCTGGCCTACGAACTGATCTGCGCCTGTCAGGCGGCCGATATTCGCGGTGTCGAGCAGCTCAGTTCGGCGACCCGCAAACTGCACGAGCTGGTGCGTGAAGAGGTGCCCTATCTGGATTACGACATCCCCTTGACCGATCACATCGAGACGGTGGCCGCCCTGTTCGAAAGCGGCAAGCTGCTCGAAGCCATTCCCGAAAGTGTCACGGCATACGACTGGTAGGGAGAGTTGCCATGACCTCGCCGGTCCTCGAGCGCTACCTGGAGCGCACGCAAAAGAGCGCCGCCGCGCACAGCAAAGCGCAAGCCGTCATGCCCGGCGGCAACTCGCGCCAGGCCGGCTATTGGGCGCCCTACCCGCTGACCATCGAGCGCGCCCAGGGGACCAGCCTGTGGGATCTCGACGGCCACCGCTACCTCGATCTCATCAACAACTATACCGCCATGGTGCATGGCCACGCCTACCCGCCCATCGTCGAGGCGGTGGAGCGGCAGATCCGCCAGGGCACGGGTTGGGCGGCGGGCAACCCGGCGCAGACGCGCCTTGCCGGGCAAATCGCCGAACGCGTGCCGTCGGTCGAGCAGGTGCGCTTTACGAACTCGGGCACCGAAGCCGGGGCGCTGGCCTTCACCATCGCCCGTGTCGTCACCGGCCGGCAAAGACTGCTGATGGCACGCTACGGCTATCACGGTTCGCTGCTGGAATTCGAATGCGGCTCGTTCGGCCGCGAAGGACCGGCGACCTATCTGGCGCGCTTCAACGACCTCGCCGACTTCGAAGCCGTGCTCGCCGAGCACGGCAACGAGATCGCCGCCGTCTTCCTCGAGCCGGTGCTCGGTTCGGGTGGTGTCATCCCCGCCGCGCCGGCCTTCCTGCGCGGCGTCAAGGCCGCCGCCCACAAGGCCGGAGCCCTCTTCGTCCTCGACGAGGTGCTGACCCTGCGCTTTGCGCCCGGGGGCTGCCAAGCGGCTTTCGACATCAGCCCCGACCTGACGATGTTCGGCAAGTTGATCGGCGGCGGCTTTCCGGTCGGTGCCGTCGGCGGCCGCGCCGAGCTTCTGCGCATATTCGACCCCGCCGAAATGAAGGTCTTCCACACCGGCACCTTCAACGCCAATCCAGTCACCATGGCGGCCGGCGAGATCTCGCTGGGTGACCTGACGCCGGAGCGCATCGCGCGCATGGAGACGCTTTGCCTGCGCCTGAAGGAAGGCCTGGCGAGGGCCGCCGGCAAGTACGGCCTGCCGCTCTCGGTCAATCACTTCGGCTCCTGCCTCAATCTCTATTTCAGCCAAACGGCGCCGGAGTCCTCCATCGTGCGCGAGGATGCGGAGCTGGTCGGCCGCTTTCACCTGGCGGCGATGAACCACGGCCTTTTCATCGCGCCGCGCGGCATGATCGCGCTCTCCACGGTTTACAGCGACGCACTGATCACGGAAGTTCTCGAACGCGCCGACGACGCCCTCTGCGATGTCGCCGGCGAGCTCGGCGGCACCCTTTGGAAGAGGCCCACGGCGGACGCAATTCCATGAACATTGCAGCGGAAATCCCCTACGGCTGCTACTGGTCCACTCCCTTTGCCCGCTGGCAGGGCAGCTTCTCGACCCTCAACTCCATTGAGTTCGCCGCCCATGTGGCCAAGGCCGAGTTGGAGCGGCGCGGCCTCGACGGCGAGATCTTTGACTACGGCGTGCTCGGCACGACGATCCCGCAGCCCCATTCCTTTTACGGCCTGCCCTGGCTGATGGGGATGATCGGCGCCGCCCGGGTCGGCGGACCGACGATCAACCAGGCCTGCGCCAGCGGCACCCGCGCCCTGCTCGCCGGCGCGCAGGAGATCGCCGCCGGCCTGTCCGAAACGGCGCTGGTGGTGACCTGCGACCGGACCTCCAACGGACCGCACATCTATTACCCCAACCCGCGCGCGCCGGGCGGCACCGGCGGTGCCGAGAACTGGGTGCTCGACAACTTCTCCTGCGACCCGCTGGGCCGCCATGCCATGATCGACACGGCCGAGAACGTCGCCAGGAAACACGCCGTCGACAGCGCCCAGCAGCACGAACTCGTGCTGCGCCGCCTGGCCCAGTATCAGGACGCGCTGAGCGAGGACCACGCCTTTCAGAAGCGTTACATGACGCTGCCCTTCGAAGTACCATCGGGCAACTACAAGCGCGCCGCCGGCAGCCTGGAGGGCGATGAAGGCGTCACCACCTCGACGCCCGAGGGTCTGGCCAAGCTGCGCCCGGTGAAGGAAGGCGGCTCGGTCACCTTCGGCGCCCAGACCTTCCCCGCCGACGGCAACAGCGCGCTGATCGTCGCCACGCCCGAACGCGCCGCCGAACTGAGCCGCGATCCCGGCATCGCCGTCCGGCTGCGCGGCTTCGGGTCGGCGCGCACCGAGCTTGCCTTCATGCCCGAGGCGACGATCCCGGCGGCCGGCCGGGCCCTGCATCAGGCCGGCCTCGGCATCGCCGAGATGGACGCGGTCAAGACGCACAATCCTTTCGCCGTCAACGACATCGTCTTCGCCAAGCAGACCGGCTGCGATCTCGCCGCCATGAACAACTACGGCTGCCCGCTGATCTGGGGCCACCCGCAAGGGCCGACGGCGTTGCGCGCCATCATCGAGCTGATCGAGGAGTTGGCGCTGCGCGGCGGCGGCCGCGGCCTCTTCGCCGGCTGTGCCGCCGGCGATACCTCGATGGCCGTGGTGCTCGAGGTTGGCGAGCGATGAAGCGGGGCGACGGATGAACGGGCCAGGCAACCTGTCGCGGCGTGCCGAGCTGGAACTCGCTCCGGCCGCCGTCGAGGTAGAGGAACTGCCCGGCGGCGGTTGCGTCATGCGCTCGCCGATGCCGCTTGATCCCTATGCCGCCAACCTCTGCGTCTACCTGCGGGACTGGGCCACACGCGAACCGCATCGCAGTTTCCTGGCCGAACGCGACAGCGGCGGCGCCTGGCGCCACCTGAGGTATGGCGCGGCGCTCGACAAGGTGCGCGTCCTCGCCCAGGCCCTGCTCGACCGCGGCGTCACGGCCGAGCGGCCGCTGATGGTCCTCTCCGACAACGGCATCGAAAACGGCTTGCTGCAGCTCGCCGCCATGTATGTCGGCATCCCCGTGGTGCCAACCTCGCCGGCCTATTCGCTGATGTCGCGGGACTTCGCCCGCCTCAAGCACATCTTCGGGTTGGTCCGCCCTAAGCTAATCTTCGCCGCCGAGGGCGGAAAATTCGCCAAGGCGCTGGCGGCGCTCGACCTCGGCGACTGCGGCGTCGTGACGCTGCGGGACACGCCGCCCGACGGCACGGCCTTCACCGAACTGCTGCGCGCCACGCCGACCCACGACGTCGAGACCGCCCAGGCCGGCGTGACGCCCGACACGGTCGGCAAAATCCTCTTCACTTCGGGCTCGACCGGCCTGCCGAAAGGCGTCATCAACACCCAGCGCATGATGTGCGCCAATCAGCAGGCCATCGCGCAGATCTGGCCCTTCGTGACGCGCCGCCCGCCGATCCTGGTCGACTGGCTGCCGTGGAACCACACCTTCGGCGGCAACCACAACTTCAACATGATCCTGCGCAACGGCGGCACGCTCTATATCGATGCCGGCAAACCGGTGCCCGGCCTGATCGAGATCACCGTCGCCAATCTGCGCGAGGTCGCGCCGACGCTCTATTTCAACGTGCCGCGCGGCTACGACATGATCCTGCCCTATCTCGAGGCCGATCCAGGGCTGCGCGATCACTTTTTTTCCAACCTCGATACGATTTTTTATGCCGCCGCCGCCCTGCCGCAGAACCTGTGGGAGCGCCTGGAGAAGCTGTCGCTGGCGGCGCGTGGCGTACTGGTCGCCATGACCTCGGCCTGGGGCGCGACGGAGACCGCGCCACTGGCCGCCGGCGTGCATTTCCCCATTGCCCGCGCCGGCGTCATCGGCCTGCCGGTGCCGGGCACGGAACTGAAACTGCTGCCCAACGCCGGCAAGCTGGAAATGCGCGTGCGCGGCCCCAACGTCACGCCCGGCTACCACGGCGCCGAAGAGCTGACCCGCGCCGCCTTCGACGAAGAGGGTTACTACCTGATCGGCGACGCCGGCAAGTTGGCCGACCCCGAAGACCCGGCCAAGGGGCTGCTGTTCGACGGCCGCGTCAGCGAGGACTTCAAGCTGCTCACCGGTTCCTGGGTTTCGGTCGGCAACCTGCGCGTCGCCGCCATCGCCGCCGGCGCCCCGGTCATCCAGGATGCCGTGGTGACCGGCCACGACCGCGACGAAATCGGCCTGTTGGTCTTTGCCAGTCCGGCCGGCGCGGCGCTCTGCGCCGACCGCGACGCCGCGACACCGCTGGCCGAACTGGCGCGCGACGCAAAGCTGCGCCAGGCCCTGGCGGCGGGCCTCGCCGCCTACAACCGCGACAATCCCGGCTCCAGTAACCGCGTCGCCCGCGTGCTGCTGCTGGCCAATGCGCCGGATATCGATGCCAACGAGATCACCGACAAGGGTTACATCAACCAGCGCGCCGTGCTTGAACGGCGCCAAGCCGAGGTCGAGCGCCTCTACAGCGACGACCCCTCGGTGATCCACGTTCCTGTCGCCGACTAAGACGCGGGTCGCCGGTCAACTCCCAACCGGCGTGTGATTGAAGCTCGGCATCGCCAACACCGCTTCCGCCTCGCCATAACTTTCGAGCATCGCCGCCTGGTCGGCGAAGGCCTGGACATTGGCCGCCTCGGGATCGAGGATCGACTCCAAGTGGCCCTGCATCTTTCGACGCACGGCCTGATGTTCGGGCGAGGTGCCGAGGTCGCGGAGTTCGTTCGGGTCGCTGTCAAGATTGAACAGCTGACAGGGAGGACCGCCGGCGTAGTAGATGTATTTCCAGGCCCCCTGGCGGAGCATGAAAAAAGCCGGTGGGGCTGCCGCCGTCGTGATACTCGCTGAGAATGAAACGCTCCGCCTCCGGCGCTTCGACGAAGCCCTGCAGGGCCCGGCCCTGCCAGGGCGCGGTTGCGGCCCGCGGTGCCAGGCCGACGGCGGTCTCGACGGTGGCGGCGATGTCGGTGAGCGATACCGGTGTGTTGTTGACACCGACCGCGGTCTCGCCACCGGCCATGATGAGCGGGATGCCGGCCGAGTCCTCGTACATCACCGACTTGGCCCAGAAGCCGTGATTGCCGAGCATCTCGCCGTGATCGGTGATGTAGAGCACCAGAGTATCGCGGGCGGCACCGGAGTCCTCCAGGGCTTCCAGCACCTGGCGCAGGTTGTCGTCGAGAAAGCTGCAGAGTCCGAAGTAGCCGCATTTGCCGCGGTCCCGGGCCGCCGCGTCGAAGTGGTCGTCGTAGGCCCAGAACTTCGCCATTTCCCGGATCACCGGATGGTTTGACAGACGGCCCACGGTCGCCGGCATCTCGCGGCCGGCGTAGAGGTCATAGAATTCTCGCGGCGCGGTCAGGGGAAAATGCGGACTGACGAAGGAGACGAAGAGCGCCCAGGGTTTGTCCCTGAGGGTCGCCGGCTTGCGCCGCAACCAGCGGCAGGCCCCGGCCGTGATGCCGCGATCGTATTCGGTGTAGCTGCTTTCGCCCGGTCCGGCGTCGCGGGCCATCTCGACGGCCTCGTCGAAGCCCGGCGCCGGGTTGCGGATCAGCCCCTGCGGCCAGCCCTTGCCGTCATTGGCCAGATACATCGGCAGGATCTCTTCCGAGAAGCCGTTGTCGTCGCTGCCGGAGCGGAAATGCAGCTTGCCGATGGAAACGGCGGCATGGCCGCGCGCGCAAGCGATGCATCCAGCTCTCGTCCTGGCCGTGGTAGGGCTCGGCCGACGACCAGCAGCGGTGCTCGTGCACATGCCTGCCCGTCGCCAGGCTGGCGCGCGCCGGAATGCAGATTGGCGAGGGTGTGTAGGCGCGTGTGAAGCGGGTGCCGCGCGCCGCCAGGCGGTCCAGGGTCGGGGTCTGGACAATGGAGTGCCCGTAGCAGCCCAGCGCCGAACGCGCGTGTTCGTCCGAGCAGAGGATCAAGACGTTCTTGTTGTGCATCCGCCGGCGTCTCCAAATTCGGATTCTTGTGGCCATCAACTATGTAACGGATGCAAAGTGCCTGTATAGGTATCCGGGAAAGTTCACATACTCTATCGCATTGTTTTTGCTCATATAAAAGCATCTTAGCACAGTATATTTACGTTTTGTTAATGAAATTCCGCCACAAATTTTTTCGCACGACGAAAAATCATCGCTCACCTTAACCGGTGATTGGGGTGATCGCGCATAGGCTTGACCCTTGACGGTCGACGGAGCGGGTCGACCTTCGTCGAAGATGACCATCGCACGCGGAGCTGGGCACAATGAGCAACGATTATCTCGACATCGACGCGCGAACGGAAACGAACGACCGGCGGGAGAAATTCACGCAGACCGAGGTCGTCCATCAGCCCTCCGCGCCGGCCCCGCCGAACCGCCAACCCAGGCTGATCGACGCGTATCCGGATCAATGGATCGCGGAATTCGACAGCAACGTCGTCGCGCACGGCAAGTACCTGCCCGAAGTCCTTCGCCAGGTCGATAAAAGCGGCATCGACCGTACCCAGGTGACCGCACGTTTCATCGAGCGCACCCCACGTCGACTGGTCATGTAGTCAAGTGATTGGCGGACCATCGGGAGTTAGGGGCGGTCGCGACTAATCACCACCGAGCGCCTTGACCAGGACGATCTGCTGAGCCGGGCGGAATCCATTGTGCTCGAGAAAACCGAGCAGCTCGAAGTCGTCCCAGTTGGTCGAAGTGCGCGCCGCCTCGACGCCGAGCGCCGAAAGATTGACAAAGAGCTGTGACAGCAGGGCGGCACCAAGGCCGTGGTGACCGAGGCCGGGGTCGACACCCAGGGTGTCGATGACGGCGGCCGGTTCGGTGCGGCCGAATTCACCGTAGTCGACGCGCGCCATGACAAAACCGCCGGCGCGGCCGTCGACTTCCGCCACCAGCGAGACACGAATCCCCGATTCGCCCAGCACCTCGCGCATTTTGGAGTCAAAGTAGGCGCGGCGTTCGTGCCCGGTCAGCTTCGCATCGATGCGCACCAGGGCGTCGAGATCGCCTTCCCGCAGCGAACGCACCGGCACCCGATCACGCGACAGGGCGTCGATGTCGTCGCCGTCGGAGTCACTGTAGTCGGGCATGCCCGCGTCCATGCGCTGGCGGTTGAAGTCCATCTCGGGTTCGTTCGCTTTCATGCCTGCGACCTTTCTTTTCAGTCCCGCGCGGAGGTGGCGCATTCAAGCACCGGGCGATGCGCCATGGCGAAACCGGCGCCGGCGAGAAAACCCAGCATGGCCCGGTTGTTCCAATCGACCTGGGTGCGCAGCTCGCTCACTTCGTGAGCCGCGAGTTTGGCCTCCAGCGCTTGCAGCAGGGCACGGCCCAGACCCTGTTTGCCTAAACACGGGTCGACACCGATGACATCGATGACCGCGGTCTTGCGATCGACGCCGAACTCGCCCTCCTGTATGCGGGCGATGGCAAAACCGACCAACCGGCCCTCGCCGATTTCCGCCGCCACCGTGGCAAAACCCTTGGGATAGGCCAGGGCGGCTTCGAGCCGTTTTTCGAAAAAGCGGCCGCGCCGCCGGCCGGTGATCAGGGCGTCGATATCGACCACTCTTTGCAGATCCTCCGGCCGCAGCGCCCGGAAGCGAGCCTCCCCGCCTTGGGTCATGAGTTTTGCCCTTCTTAATAAGATTTACATTATTCGGTACCGTATTACTGTTTTATGGTGAAGTCAAGGCTCCGGCGTGCGTCGATGCGATGCTCAAGCTGGATTTCTGGTAGACCGGATCCGACCTATGCTACCCATGGAACCGCCTTCCGATCACGTAAGGCGACGGGAAAAGGAAACAGCGGTGCGGCAGAAATCGGACTGGCGGTCGGGGCCCCTGCCCTTTCAAAGAACACGGACGGTGGCCTGGGGCGACTGCGACCCCGCCGGCATCATCTATACGCCGCGCATCCTCGATCACGCCATGGAGGTGCTCGAAGCCTGGAACCGCGATGTCCTGGAGGCCTCGTGGATGGAACTCAACCACGAACACGACATGGGGGCGCCGACGGTGCGCGTCGAGATCGACTTTCTCGACGCGCCGGAACCAGATCAGGTCATCGTCTCGCAGCTGCGCGTCGAAAGACTCGGCGGCGCTTCGGTCACCTATCGGGTGATCGGCACTGATGGCAGCGGCGATGGCGGCCGCGTCTTCTACAAGGCCAAGATCATCTCTTGTTTCATTTCCCGCCCGGCCTTCAAGCCGACCCCGGTGCCCGAGACCTTCCGCCGCCGAATCGAGGCCTATCGGGCCGCCTGCGGCGAGTCGTGAGGCTAGGGCCTGTTGAGATTCAGGTTACGGCCTCGGCGGGAGCGGATTTTTGCCAGGGCAAGGAGCGCGTGGCGCCCCAGTCGAGCCCAATGGGGGTGGGCCCCCAC